>CAJPSE010000013.1 GCA_905373185.1 uncultured Fretibacterium sp. | reverse complement strand
ATCACCGGGGCTCCTCGCTCGTCGCTTTTGCTGTCCTCGCAAAAAGAGCGTGACGAACGCGTATTTTCGTTGTAAGATAACCACGTTTTTTCGCTCTTCCGGGCCCCGGGCTCCACAGGGGCCAATCGACAATATGCGACTGCCGCTTGACGTCGCCGAGATCCGGATGGTCATGACAATGGGGGAAAAAAAGAGAAGAAACAAGGACGTCCTCGCTCTGATACGGACAAATTACTGTATTCTCTCCGATTCGCAGAAAAGGGTGGCCGACTACGTCGCTGCCAATGCGGAGCTGGTCATGACGACCTCGCTTGTGGATTTGGCCGAGGGCAGCAATGTGAGCGAGCCGACGGTGTTTCGCTTTCTCCGGAAGCTCGGCTATGATTCCTATCAGGTCTTCAGGGTAGATCTGGCTCAAACCCTGGCGGAGGGAAAGGACGACAATTTCTACTCGGAGATCGACGAGCTGGACGATGCGAGGTGTATTCGGGACAAGGTACTGACCTCCACTGCAAGTTGTTTCGATGACGGCAGGCATATCATCAGTGCCGAAAGCCTGGAGAGAGCGGCGGACAGAATCGAAAAGAGCAGACATATCGTTACCGTGGGCGTTGGGGCCTCCTTCTGCATGGCCTACGACATGTACCATAAGCTCATGCGTCTTGGGATATCCAGTCAGGTAACAAACGATACGCATATGATGAACATCCTGTGTTCCAGGCTCACTGCGGATGACATGCTGATCTGCTTCTCCCACTCCGGAGAGAGCCGGGAGGTTCTGGACGCAATGAGGATCGCCCAACAAGGTGGGGCATACACCGTGGCCATAACCAGCTACAAAAACTCCACGGCAACGGTCCTGGCGGATTGCTGCATCCTGAGCTCCTCCCATGAGACGCATTATCGCGCGGATTCCATGACGTCCCGTATCCTGCAGCTCGGTATCATCGACATGCTGTATATTTTACTGGTCCTCCATGACCGCGATAAAAGACAGGCGGAGATCAACAAATCGCGTCTTGCGGTCGCAAGGAATAAAACGTAACCTTTTCCCAAAATCCCAAGCCAGTTTTTTCGCCCGTAAGATTTTCAACCTGTGGCGAGGAAAGGTTTTAGGGAAGCGCTGATTAAATCAGCGTCTCCTTATACGTTCTCTGCCGTACCCGACGGGTGCAGGTCGAGATCGGCTCACCCCATACAATAACACGCTCATCTCTCGATAAGGCTGTCGCTGCTCGTGGATTTTGATTTTCCCATGATCGTTGACATTGTTTTCGGTTTATTCTATACTTTGTTGGGTAGTATTATTACTGTCTTTTTTGTTTTTAGGTAGAATAAGTACGTATCTCATTTCATTTTATCCCGTATAAGGGGGAGGAAGCATGTCTAAGCTGTCCGCTGTTCTGCTGGGTGACGCGATGATACCGTCCGAGGGATTCAGGGGAGCATGGGAGAAATATCTGTCCCGATATGGAGACGTCGCTTTTGCGGGCGACTGGGAGACCTCCTGGGACAAACTTCAGTATCGCCGGCTGGAGGTGGAGAAAAATGGGCCGGAAACGGAACCCTGCGATCCCCTGATCCTCAAATATGGAAAGAATGCATCCGTTTTGATGGGGCTTTTTATCGCCGTATCGTCCAGCGTGATGGACGCCATGCCCTCCCTCCGCATCGTTGGCGTCTCCAGGGCGGGACTGGAGAACGTAAACGTGAAGGAGGCCACAAGGAGAGGCATCCTCGTCTTCAATGTGATGGGGAGAAACGCACATGCGGTATCCGATTTTGCCATAGGCATGATGCTGGCGGAGTGCAGAAATATTGCAAGGGCGTTCGCATCCATCAAGAGCGGCGGATGGCGCAAAACGTTCGGCAACAGCGACAGCATTCCGGAGCTGGGCGGAAAAACCGTCGGAATCGTGGGTTTTGGCAACATCGGGCGTTTGGTCGCAAAGAAACTGACCGGTTTCGAGACCAACATCCTCGTCTATGATCCCTACACGGATTCGGAGAGTATCCGTGAGGCCGGGTGCACGCCGGTCGATCTGGACGATATGTTTTCCACGGCGGATTTCGTGACGATTCACGCGCGCCTTACGGATGAAAACAAGGGCATGATCGGTGCGGATCTGATCCGTAAGATGAAGCCCACCTCGTATCTGATCAACACGGGGCGTGCGGGATTGGTGGATCAGGATGCGCTTGCAGCGGCACTGAGGGAGAAGCGGATCATGGGGGCCGCGCTCGATGTGTTCGCGACGGAGCCCATCGCAAAGGACAGCCCCTTTCTCGAGCTGGACAATGTCACGCTGACGACGCACATTGCCGGAACGACAAGCGACGCCCTGACCAATTCCCCGTACCTGCTCGCCTCGGACATCGCCGCATTTCTGGAAAACCGTTCCGGAAGATTTATCGTGAATCGGGAGGTCCTGAGCAACCCCGAATTCAAGAAGTGGCTGGAGACGATCCAGGAATAAATGGCCGGGGCAAGGGGTTACGGAACACGGAACAAGGAATCAGCGGAAAGGAAGGAAGTCGATGCTCGTAAATTTCAATGAAATGCTCTCCAGGGCGTATAGGGAGAAAAGAGCTGTCGGTTCTTTCAACGTCTATAACTATGAGACCATGCGGGGAGTTTTGGATGCGGCCGTCGAGATGGGGGCGAAACCCGTCATCCTGGCCTTTGGAGCGAAATACCTCGAGAACATGAGCTTGCAGGACGCTTACTCCATGGCCCTCTCCCTCTCCCGGCAAAGAGATATTCCGGTCTGTCTCCATCTGGATCACTGTTCCGATCTGGACGTGGTGTTCCAGGCAATCCGGGAGGGGTTCGGTTCCGTCATGTACGACGGGTCGGCCCTTCCGTTCGAGGAAAACATGGCGAATACGGAGCTGGTGTGCCGTATCGCCCATGCCTGCGGAGTTTCGGTCGAGGCCGAGCTTGGCAGCATCGCAGCGGGGGAGGCGTCTCACGAGGGCAGCGCCGACGACAGGGAGGTATACACGGATCCCGCATCCGCGCGGGAGTTTGTCGCTCGGACAGGGGTTGACGCATTGGCTGTTTCCATCGGAACGGTTCATGGACTTTACAAGGGCGTTCCGAACATCCGTCTGGATATCCTGGAGGAAATCAACGAAGCTTTAAAAAAACCCCTTGTCCTGCACGGCGGTTCGGGCATACCGGAAAAGACGATTCATGCCTGCATAAGGGGGGGGGTCAGTAAGATCAACGTCAACACGGAGATGTCATCCCATGCCGTTTCCGAATTGTCAAAACGGCTGGAGGGCCCCAAACTTCCCCATTTGTCGGTTCTGTCCCTGGAGGAGCGATCCTTCATAAGTGACGTGGTGAAAAAATACATTCGTTTCTTTGAGGTTCTGTAGGTATTGGTGGCCGTCGGCCCCATGCCTCCCGCTCCCTTCGCGAAGGAAACGCCGAGTCAAAGCGCTTACGATCATAAATACGATCACATAAATACGATCACGAAGGAGGTATCTTTCATGGCCACTTCTCTAAGTTGGTTGTTGGGAGCTTTTGCCGTCGCGATTCTCTTCGTGCTGATCGCCATTATGGGATTCAAGGTACATCCCTTTCTCGCTTTGCTGCTGGGTTCCATCGTCATGGGGCTCTGCTCGAAGATGGCGTTCAACGACATATCCGCCCAAATAGCCTCCGGCTTTGGAGGAACGCTCGGCAGCATCGGCATTATCATCGTCCTGGGCATCGTCCTGGGAGAGCTTCTGCATCAATCCGGCTGTACCGCGCAGATTGCGGGTCTGCTTCTTCGTGCGACAGGGGAGAAACGCGCCCCTCTGGCGGTCAATTTAACGGGGTTCGTCGTCTCCATACCGGTATTTTTCGACGCCGCCTTCATCCTTCTGCTCAACCTCATCAAGCAGGTCTCGCGCAAGGGCAGGATTCCCTTCATCACGCTCGTTACGGCGCTGGCGGTAGGGCTCATCACGACCCACTCGGTGGTCATTCCCACCCCGGGGCCCCTTATTGTGGCGAACAACCTCGGCCTCAACCTGGGCTATTTCCTGTTCTACAGCCTTATCGTCGCGATCGCCGGAAGCCTTGTCGGCGGAGTGGCCTATGGTAAGCTCATCGGGATCCTGCCGGGAAACTCCGCCGACTTTGCCAATAACTTCGACGGCCTCGATGAAAAGCCCGTTTCCGAGGGCAAAAAAGACGGCCCCAGCGGAGGGCTCGGCATATTCCTCATCTTTCTTCCCATTGCCATCATCCTGGCGGGAACGGTAGCGGCAGCGACGATAACCGATAAGACCTCTACGGCTTTCAAGCTGCTTGCCTTCCTCGGGGACAAGAATATCGCCCTTCTGATAGGGGTGCTGGTCGCCTACATGCAGCTCCACAAATACATAGGCGCAAGCTTCACCGAGATTATCGCAAAATGCGGCGAGAGTGCGGGGGCCATCTTCATCATAACCGGCGCCGGCGGTGCGTTCGGCTCCGTCATCAACGCGACGGGGATCGGGAAGGTTCTCGTCGAGAGCATGTCGGGGTGGACCGGGACCTCGGCCGGCCTCCTGTTGATCGTCGTCTGCTTCGCGATCAGCCAGATATTGAGGGCGGCACAGGGGTCCACCACGGTGGCGCTCGTCACCACATCGTCCATTATGGCGCCCATCGTGTCCCAGCTGTCAGGGGTCTCTCCGATATTGATAGGGCTTGCGATATGTGCGGGAGGTATCGGCTGCTCGCTGCCCAACGACTCCGGTTTCTGGGTGGTCAACAGATTCTCCCGGTTCAGCGTAAAACAAACGATACAATGCTGGACCGTGGGCGGTACCTTATCCGGGCTGACGGTACTCGCCTGTCTCGTCGTCCTGAACTTCCTTTCCGGAGTCCTTCCAGGGCTCTAGACCCAGGCGTTTTTTTGCTCTATCCTTCGGTCTCTCGAAGGTAAGAGAGAACCCTATCGATCAAGCGGCCCGGGAGGCCGGGCTTCCATTTCCGGGCTTCCATTCCCGGGCCGCGTTTCCCTAAAGGGAAAAGGCGTGAAGGAGGAAAAAATGCGATACGTCATAGCTCTGGATGTCGGTACCTCGGGCATGATCGCAACCGTATATTCCGAGACCGGCGAGTTGTGCCACTCCAGCTCGGAGGAGTACCACAACATATTTCCTGCCCCCCTCCTCGTGGAGCAGGAGCCCTCGACCTGGACGAATTCAGCCTTATCGCTTTTGAAAAAAACGGCTGATTTCTTCAAATCGATTGGGGCCGCGCCTCTGGGCATCGCATTGACGTCTCAACGGTCCTCCTTGATCCCGGTCGACAGGGCTGGCAGTCCTCTATGCAACGCCATCATGTGGCAGGATAAGCGTACTATCCAGGAATGCCGTTTCCTGGAGGAGGAATTGGGGCTTTCCTGGTTCTATCGGAAAACGGGGCTGCGCATCAACCCTTTTTTTGTCCTCCCCAAGATACTCTGGCTTAAAAAGCACCATGCCGCTACCTACAGGGCCGCCCATAAATTTTTAGGCGTGCAGGATCTTCTGGTACACCACCTCACGGGGTGTTTTATCACCGACTGGACCCAGGCCAGCAGAACCATGTTGATGAACCTGTCCGCCTTCGACTGGGACCCGGAATTGCTCGACCTAGCGGGGATCGGTACCGATCGCCTTTGCGAACTTCGTCCTCCCGGCTCTTTGGCAGGGGGATTGCTCCCCGGGGTCGCCGATATCGTCGGGCTCCCCTCCGGGCTGCCTGTCGCGATATCGGGCGGCGATCAGCAGAACGCCGCGGCAGCGCTTGGCGTTATCAAGGAAGGGATTGCGGAAGCGAACACCGGGACCGGTTCTTTCGTCCTCTCCTATGCCAACGCCCCTGTCTTCGACCCAAATTGCAGGATCGTCTGCCAGGCAGCCGCAATTCCAGGAAAGTGGGTTGCCGAGGCTGCCATATTCAACACCGGCTCGATATACCGATGGTTCAAGGAACGCTTCTGTCCCGACTTTGCGGGTGCGGCGTCCGCATACGCCCTCATGAATGGCGAGGCAACGACATCGCCGGTCGGAGCCAATGGGGTGATGCTCCTCCCCCATTTCGAGGGCAGTGCCGCTCCTTATTGGAACCCCCTGTCGAAGGGCATGTTCTTCAACTTGTCTTTGGGCTCCCGTCGTGCGGACATGATCCGTGCCATTATGGAGGGGATCTCCATGGAGATAGCCGACAACCTTTCGCTGATTCAGGACCTGGCAGGACCTCTGGAGGAGGTCCGGGTGGCCGGCGGTATGACCCGCAGCGACCTCTTCTGCGAGATACAAGCCAACACCTTCAATAAAAAAGTCTTCCGGTGCGGCAACAGCGAACAATCCTCCCTGGGAGCCAGCATCGTTTCCGCGCCGGTATTGGGACTCCACCCTGACATCCATCAGGCATTCGAGCGGATGTCCCCCAAGTCCTATGACCTTTTCGAGCCTGAAGCGGAAGCCGTATCGAGATATTCCGAGCTGATGAGGCGAAAAAAAAGTTTGTATTACGCCCTTAGGGACTCCGATGTCTTCTCGGATTTTGCAATGCAGGTCTGACAAAAAAATGAAACAAGCGATCGTCCGATAGTAAAAAAGCCCCTGAACAAGAGGATTTTTCCCTTTCTCCCTGACAGCCTTTTAAGCGTATTGCGTATTATTGTTCGACCTGGAAACCAAGAAACCAACTTGATGATAGGAGGAACCTCCATGAGAAAGCAAGCAAGTTTCTTATCGATCTCCATCGTCGTGATCGTTGCCTGCTTTGCATGCAGCGGAGATTGCTCGGATACGGCAACGCCAGATACTTTCAAATCGATTGGAACACAACAGCTCGCAGGGACGGAGAGCACATCCTCAACTTCGGCTGCCCTAAACGCTCCGCGTTTTCCGACTTTTACGGTGAAGCCGACTTACTCTGATGTCGTTGTCGCCACCGTAGCAACCGATCTCATGGGTGAGGGTACCTCGAGAGATCTTTGTATGAATATCTATAAACCAGAGGGCAGAATGGATCCAACCCCGGCAGTGATATATGTTCACGGTGGTAAATGGAGCACCGGAGATTATACCTGCGCAGCCCTCATGGATGGCAGGAAAGAGAACGGTACCTTCCTTGCCTGTATGGACTTGCTCAATTCCGGTTGCACCGTTGTTACCGCCGATTATCGTCTCAGCCAGGAAGCGTTCTATCCGGCTATGGTTTGGGATCTGAAGGGACAAATTCGGTTTCTGCGGGCCCATGCGGAAAAATATAACATTGACCCTGAACGAATCATCGTCTGGGGCGAGTCGGCTGGCGGCCAGCTTGTCAATATACTTGGCACGACGGGTGGCGTGGAGGAGCTGGAGGGAGATGTGGGCGGAAACTTGGACTACTCTTCGAGACCGCTCGCCGTCGTCAATTATTTCGGTATGACAGATATTCTCCAACTTGCGCCCGATCAGTATAAAAGGCCGTATGTCATGGATTTTCCATCCGTTTATGACACCAATGATGCAGATGGTTCCACAAGGGGGCAGCTTCTGGGATTCGGCGGCAAAGTTCAAGGAAAAGGGAATGCCGTCTTGAGGGGGGAGCTGGGCAATCCAGGTAATCCTTATGAAAATCCCGAACTTCCGGAACTCGATCGGAAAGCGCTTCATAGGGCCTATCTCGCGTCCTGCCTAAACTTCATCAGTAAGGATGACTGCCCATTTTTTATCTGTCAGGGAGGCATGGACCACCGAGTTGCCATGGTGCAGAGCGAGAGGCTTTTTGAAGCTCTGACCCGAAAAGGAATCGAGGCCTATCTGTTTACGAGCTCGCTTCGGTCTCACGGCGATCAGGGAGACTTCGCCAACGACGCTGCAAAACGTTTTGTACGCGATCAGTTCGGGCTGGTAACACCCAGCTTGTATTGACTGGAAAACTCTCGGGGAGGGATTCGCCATGAAGAAAAGCATTGCCTTGTTTCTCATCTGCATACTTTCATTCGTGATTGGAGAATCTTCTTATGCGGAATATAAAGCCCTTCCGGAAACCCATTTCGCAAAAAAGCCAACCTTTGCGGATGTCGTAGTGGATACCGTGAGGACGGACCTGACCCAAATAGGCTCCGTAAGAGATCTCAAGATGAACATCTATCGTCCGGAAGGAATGCACGACACGATCCCGGTAATTATCTATGTGCATGGCGGTGCCTGGAACTCGGGAGACTACACCTGTGCATCCCTGATGGAAAAGGATACCGGCACGAACGACCCTTTTTTCGCCTGTATGCGGGCACTCAATATGGGGTGCGCAGTGGTTACCGCGGACTACCGCCTCAGCACTGAAGCGCTTTTTCCTGCTATGCTCTGGGACCTGAAAGGGCAAATACGCTTTCTGCGGGCCAACGCTTCAAAATACAAAATCGATCCGGACAGGATCATCGTATGGGGGCAATCCGCAGGTGCACACTTGTGTAATCTTCTTGGAACAACACATGGTGTCGATGAATTGGAAGGGACCGTAGGGGGGAATCTGGAGCATTCATCCAGGCCAACTGCCGTTGTTGACTACTATGGCATGACGGACCTGCTCGATCTTGCGCCGGATCAATATGAACGTCCACATATAATCGATCCTCGAGCTATGTATGAGCAAGCGGACGCCCCCTCCTCGTCAAGGGCCCAGGTCCTTGGTTTTAACGGTAAAGGAGAGGGGCTGGACGTACTACGGGCCCACCTCGGCAATCCAGGCAGTCCATATGAAAACCCAGCTTCTCCTTATCAAGAGGCGCTTTATAGGGCGTATCTTTCCTGTCCTCTAAATTTTATGGATAAGAACGATTGTCCTTTCATGATTATTTATGGCGGCCGAGATCACCGAGTGGCACCACAACAGAGCTACGAGCTCTTTGAAGCCCTCACCAAGTATGGCGTCGAGGCCTATATGTTCGGGACGACAACCACGACGCATGGCAATCAGGGAGAGTTTGCCGCAAACTGTGCGCTTCGTTTCGTAAAGGACCAATTTGGCCTGGAATAAATCCTTTTTCCACCTATTGCCGGCAGAGAAGCGCACTGGATGCGGACGCATCGGACAACGTGAGCGAAGGGCTCGTAACGGCAGATGCGAGGAACGATTTCGCCGACGGCTGCATTTTGCTGGTGTTCAGGAACACATCAGTCATTCTCGGAGGAGGGCAGAGGTATGGAAGACTTTACGTTGTACCTGGGGGAATTTGTTGGGACGGCCTTGTTTATGGTGTTGGGGTTGAGCGTGTGCGCCAACGTCTCGTTGAAAAAGTCAGGGATGTTCGGAAGCGGTGGGATTGTAGCGGCGTGTGGCTGGGGTCTTTCAATGGTTACCATCGCCGTCATTTTCGGCCCCCTGACCGGAGCGCACGTGAATCCTGCGGTAACGGTCGGCTTTTGGGTGGGAAGTACCTTTCCGGGATATTTGGTGCCGGGATACTTTCTTGCACAATTTTCGGGCGCGTTTGTCGGTGGGCTGATCGTCTGGATCCTGTGGAAGGACCACCTGGACGAAGAACCCGACGAGGGAAGCAAACTGGGCGTATTCGCTACAGGGCCGTCCATTGCCAATCCCCTCAGAAACTTTTTATCCGAGGCGGTTGCGACATTCAGCCTGATGCTCATCCTGCTGTCGCTGTCGCATCAGCAACCCGCGAGAGGCGTTCCGATGTTTTTCGTCTTTGCCGGTGTCGCCGGCGGCGTTATGGCGTATGGCGGCCTTACCGGCTATGCGATCAATCCCGCCAGGGACCTTATGCCTCGATTGGTCCACGCCCTCTGTCCCATCGAGGGGAAAGGGACATCCAACTGGAGATATGCCTGGGTTCCGATTCTGGGGCCGATAGTGGGCGGTGCGTTTGCCGGAATACTCTATAAGATCATGTTTCCCAAGTAGATGAACGTGGATCTTTCAATACTACGACAAAAGGGGGAAGTCTTATGTTTCTGTTTTTGTCTCATCCATTGGATCCGAGGGATCTTGCATGGCCTGGAGAGCCAACGGTCAAAGTAAGACAGTGCACGGACATAACCGACGACTGCCCGTTCTGCAGCTTTATCTCCGAGGTACCCAACCACTGCGGAACCCACATGGATGCCCCACGTCATTTCGTAAAGGACGGACTGGGCATCAATGAGTTGCAGATCGAATATTTTTGTCACCGAGATGTGGTGTTGCTCGAGATCCCCAAGGGAAAAGCGGAGGGAATTACGCGCGAGGACCTCGAGCCCCACGGCAACGTTTTATCAAAGGTCACCTTTGCCCTCATCCGCACCGGTTTTGAGAGATACCGCAGGGAAAATCCCAAGGTGTATCAAAATGAAGGGCCCTATATCGCTCCGAGTGCCGGCGACTATTTAACGGATAATTTTCCGAACCTGAAGGGAATCGGCATGGACTTCCTGGCAATAGGCTCTCCGTCGCCGGCCGTTCCGAGGGGAGAACTGCCGCCAGATTGCCACAGGCATATACTTGGCTACTTTACCGGGAGGTTCTGCACGGGCATCGAGGACATGCACCTGTCCGAATTGCCGAGAGAGAAAAAGATTTTCAGATTTATCAATGCCCCGCTGCGTATAGTGGGATTGGACTCCAGCCAGGTCGTCTGTATTGCCGAGTTGGAGGACTGAGCCCGGACGGCTTTCAATACCAATTCGCGTTAAAAGAGATGCTCAGTGCTCTTGGCCCCCCTTATAGGGGAGCCGAAAGATCCGGTGCTTTCCGTTTGTCTTGAGACGACTTGACAATCTAGCCTCTTTAAAGGCGGATTAGTATTATCTCTGCCCTATTCTCCCCCTCCTCGGCGCTCTTTTTGTTCCGGCCCCTCGTAGTGTGTCAGAACGATGCGTGCGTCCGAGCCCTTGTAAAGCGTTTTCTTTCCATCGGGAAGGTTGGAGCTCGCAGGGGCCGGAAGCAGCGCGAAGGCGTCGACAACGACGGCCGTGTCCCCGGGGCTGCCCGCTCCCACCGCACGGGCGGCCAGCCGTGCGGAGTCGAGCATGAAATCCTCCAGAACCTCGACGGAGCAGGTCAGGGCCAGCCGCTCTCCGGGGGCGAGCTGGGGCAGCGGGAAATTTTTCTCGGAGATCATGGGGGCGGCTCCGTTCAGCTTGTAGACCTGCCAGTCGAGCACCATACCGCGCGCGTTTGTCTCCGGTGCAAAGACGCGAAGCTCCAGCGTGTAGTTCTCTCCCTTATGGAACTGAATGTACTGTCCGCCGGAGAGCCATACCTTCGAGTCCACTGCCAGCACCTCCTCGGAGGGGACGTACTCCGCGGCGTCGAAGGAGGAGCCGTCGGAGAGAAAACGCCAGCTCCTGGATGCCTGACGGCCCGGCCCCTCGGAAACGGTGCGGGCCGCCCACGAGAGCAGGGCCGATCCCTGCCCCAGAGGTTCTCGCTTCGCATTGTTGGTGAGGGAAAAAGGGGACCCGGAATAGGGGAGCTTCACAAAGCCGCCGGGGCCGAAGTCCTTGAGAAAAACGGCGTCCGACGATATGATGAAGAAGCGGTCGCCCCAGGAGCCTGGGAGGGGGCGTTTGGCGGAATTTCCATAGTCCCGGAAGATGCTGCGGCCCGCTATGGCGTCGGACGAGGCCGCGAGCCCGACGTAGTCGAGGATCGACAGCGGCAGGTCTGCGAGCCCGAACAGCTCGGGATTGATTTTGGGGTCCTGCGTCTTTCCGTCCTTTCCCCCCGCCTTCGGCATCAGGGCGAAGCAGAGCCCCCAGTTGCCCGCCAGCAGGATGTTGGCATCCATCCCGTGGGATTCGTCCGAGGTGACGATGACCAGGGTGTTCTCGAGCACCCCCTTCTCCTTCAGCCTGGACAGAAAGAGGTCAAGGGCATCGTCGAGGAATGCGGAGCTCCGCAGCTTCGGATGGAGCCCCTTGCCCCCGGCGTAATCGTCGGGCAGGGTGTAGGGATGGTGCGTCCCCACGGTAAGGAGCGTCAAAAACCACGGGGCGGCCTCACCTCGGGGGCCGCGCTCTCTGCGTTTTTCGTTCAGGGCCTCGATCTTTTTCAGGCTTTGGAGGAAGAAATCCCGATCGTTGATGCCCCAATAGGTAAAGAAGGTGGGCGGAGTGTGGTCGAACCATTCCTCGCCCCCGATTTCCTCGAAGCCGATCAGCTTCATGAAGCGGTCTTTATCCATGAAGCGCAGTCCTGCGGCCTGAAGGTAGGTCGTGCTGTAGCCGTTCCGGGCCAGGATGTTCGGCAGGGTGTCCCGGGACGCGGCCGAGGGATCCGAGAGCAGCTCCTGGGTTACCAGCGTTCCGTCGGTCAATCGCGGGTAGTCGGCGCAGAGCATCGAATAAAGCCCGTTGATGGTCTGATTCCGATGTGCCAGAAAGTTGGGGACCCGGAGTCCGTGCTCGGCCCAGCGGCTCATCTTCGTCATGGCGAAATCCGCGGATCCGTTGACGAACTCCACGTTTTGAGGCAGGTAACCGCCGGGTATGCCCTCCAGGACGACGAGGAGGACGTTGGGCTTTTCGGCGGGCCCGGCCGTCATCGGGACGCCGGATAGGTCGTGTGTCAGCCGCGGGACGATGCCGGAAAGCTCCTTGTCCCTCGAATGGAAGGCTGCGATTTGCTGGACCAGGGGATTGCCGAGTTCCCCGCCTTTGAAGAAAAGGATCTGGCCGGCGAAGAGCAGAAGAAGCAGAGCGAAAATGCACGGGCGTACGGGGACGAGCTCAAGGTTCATACGTGCGAGCAGCAGGCAGAGGGCAAACAGAAAGACCATCGCCAAGATCGCCGGGGCGTCCAGGGACGCCAGAAGAAAATGAGGGTCCAGGAGATACCGTGCCTGTTCCGGAGAGGGCAGAACACACATGGCCGAGAAGTAGGCGGCCGTGAGGGCGTTGTAGAGCCACCACAGGAGGGTGGGGGCGATACTGGGGACCCGGGTGCGGGTCCGTGCCTGGACGGAGGCGGCAATCAGGATGCAGATGGCTGTGAGAACGATGTCGGAGCCTCCGCTCAGGATGAAGCTCCAAGGGGCTCCGTGCCGTGCCTGGACCAGGATGAGACGAAAGTAGAGAGGAGGGACGATATTGATCAGAAAAAGACGCGTACTCCACCACATCGAAAACAGGCCTCCAGGTTTCCGTTTGGCCGCGCAGTTCGCAGCGGGGCCAATGATATGCTGTCCTGCCGCGGAGCGTCAACCGGCAACCTACTCCTCTTCGAGGCGGCAGTCACGCGGAAGGGGATGACGAAGGATTTGCTTGTACCGGATTTTATCGGGGGCGCCGCATCTGCAGCAGGGCCTGAAACCGCTTCTGCGAAGGGAGCCCATCCTGGGGGGCCTTCGGTGCGAAGCTCTTGTCGAAAGCCATGGCTGCCTCCTGATCGATGTCGAAGATCGGGGCCTCGACGAAACGTCCCGGGTGTCGGGACAGGATTCCGGCGCGCAGTTCCAAGGCCTGTAGGGTGTCGGCGTAGCAGTCGTCCGCGGTACCGATGCCGAAGGTTTCCGCGGGGATAAATCCGAACCGTTCGTAGTAGGCGGGGTCGCCGTAGATAAGAATAGCGTTGTACCCCAGTACGGCGGCCTGCTCCTTTGTGCGTTCGATGAGAGCTCCTCCGACGCCGCGTCCCTGAAATGCGGGAAGGACCGAGAGCGGGCCGAAGCAGAGCACAGGGAGCTCCGACCTGTCGTCGCCGAGAATCCTTCCCCGGGTATACATGATGTTGCCGACGAGCCCGTCTCCGACGAGGGCGACCGTGTCCAGCTCTTTGACAAACGCCTCGGAATCCCGCAGGACGTGTACCAGGTAGTGTTCCGTACATCCGGGCACGTAGCGGTTCCAAAAGGCCTCGCGTGTGAGTTCCTCGACGGCTCGGTAGTCCTGCGGTTCCTCGGGGCGCAGATGGATACGGTTTTCGCTCATGTTTCGGATCCTGCCTTTCGTTCGGGTCAGTGGATGGCGCCCAGGAGGTGGAGCCACAGGGGGAGCGTGAGCATGGAGAGGAGGACCGAGGCCGTTGTCCCCAGGGCGCAGTAGTCTCCGTCCATGCCCATCTCCTGTGCAATGATGGTCGTGTTCACGGCCTCTGGCATGGCGGCGAGGAGCGTCCCGGCCTGGACGAGTATGGGGGAGAGCCCGAAAAGAGACAGGACCGCGTAGGTCACGGTGGGGTGGACTATCAGTTTGACCAGCTGGAGCTTCCACGTCGTGAGAAACGCACGGCCTGCCTCCTGCAGCTCGATCCTGGCCCCGAGCATGAGCAGGGCCAGTCCCGTTCCGATGTCGGCGAGCATCTTGAGCGTCATGTCCAGCCATGGGGGCAGCTGGTCCAGCTTCGCGAAGATGAGAAACACCGCCAGAAGGCAGGAGAGAAAGAGGGGGTTCCTGAGCAGCCGGTTCCCCGTCCTCCTGAGGGTCTCGGCGGAGATCGAGCCGAAGAGGGCGAGCTGACCGCTTCCTATGGACAGGAACTGCATGAACGCCAGGGAGAAAGCCAGGACCAGCGTCCCCGCTGCGATGCCGGCCTCTCCTAGAGAGAGCCCCAAAATTGGCAGTCCCGCAAAGAAGTGGTTGCCCCGCGTCGCCGCCAGGGAGAGCGTCGCGAACCGCTTGACGGGTTCGCCCCGGCGGGCCAGAAGCCAGACGGCGAAAACGGTGATGACGTAGGGGCTGCAGACCGCCAGGGTGAAGAGCCCCGCGTTCGGAATCCGGCTCTCGGCCCCCAGGATGCCCCGAAGCAGCAGGGCCGGCATTGCGAAGCAGTAGAGCAGGGAGTTGTTTTCCTTCATGGTCTGAGGGGTGAAGAAGCCCCTCAGCCGCAGCAGCCAGCCGAAGGCGATGAGCAAAAAGATGGGGAGAACGATCAGGACGGCTTGCATTCCGAAATCACTCCAGTGAAAAGGGGTTGGGCCGAGGGAAGATGGCTGCACTCCCGCACTCGGTCCCCGTGGTAGGCGTAGAGAAAGGGCCGCCCGCCACGAAAAGAAAAACGATTGGCCGCCGGCCAATCGTTTTTTGCGGTCGCCCGGAGCGGCGATTTCACTCCGGCTCGAACATATCCTTGGTCACGGCACAAAGCGGGCATACCCAATCGTCTGGAATGTCCTCAAACGCGGTCCCCGGCGCGATGCCGGAATCCGGATCCCCCGCTTCCGGATCGTAGACATACCCGCACACGGTACAGACGTACTTCTTCACCACGAGCTCTCCCTTCCCTCGTCATTTATGGTGAGATAAGCGTATCTCCCCCTCGCTTCCATTATATCGCAATATCGCATGTCGCGGCGTCACCCCACGGTAAGTCGGATCGGAGCGCACGGTGCGAAGGGGGTGATGGTAAAGCTGATGGCAAAAAGGGGGTTGATGGTAAAATTGAAAAGTTCTGCGGGCACGTTGCCCCGGCATCGCATGACGTGCCACTTTTTCGAGACATTGCGCTGAGGCATTGCGGCGACGGGCAAAGATCCGTGAGCGGACGGCGAGCGAGATGAACTTCGCCGGTCGCTTACCGGTAAGGGACGCGCCGTATCCTTGCTTCGCTGTGCGGCTGTATGCCCTGCGCCGAGGACGATCGACACGCCTCACGGTGGGCGGTCGCCTGCTTATAGGGGGGCTTGGTTTTGGGGGTTTCGTTATATCGTCGATATCGTCCTCAGAGGTTTTCGGAGGTATCCGGTCAGACGGCGGCAATCGAAATCCTGACCCGATCCCTGGCGGGCTCGAGGGTTGGGCACGCCTACCTGTTCTCGGGACCGCGGGGCTGCGGCAAGACCACCGTGGCC
>CAJPSE010000012.1 GCA_905373185.1 uncultured Fretibacterium sp. | reverse complement strand
CCCCTGCCCCTTCCAGTGAGGCGGACCACCGTCTCCCCGCCCAGGATCAGCGCGCAGGGAGCCTCGACGGGGCGTCCCGAGGCCCGCACCTCGCGCGCCAGGGCGGCCAGGAACGCGCCCGCCCCGCGCGCCTCGCAGTCCAGGGTCGTGGTCAGCACGAGCGGCGCGTAGCCCAGGCCTCGAGCCGCGTCCTCCGCGGCCGAGCAAAGCGCGCCCACGCTCCCCGTGACCACGGCCGTGACGTTGCCGAGGCTCTTCGGGGTCTCCAGCCTCAGGAGCTCCTCCAGCCCGGGCTGGAGCGAGATGCCGTATTTCCGCACGGTCGCCAGGGCCTCCTCCGCCGTGCTTGCGTCCGGCCAGGCCGGGCCGGACGCGATGCTGTCCAGCCGGTCGCCCAGCACGTCGGAGAGCACCACGGCGTAGACGTGCGCGGGCGCGGCCATCTGCGCAAAACGCCCGCCCTTGACCGAGGAGAGGCGCTTGCGGATTCGGTTGACCTCCACGATGTCGGCCCCGCAGGCCAGGAGCTGATCCGTCACGGCGACGAGATCGTCCAGCGTCACGCCGTCCATCGGGCGCTCGAAGAGCGCCGAGCCGCCCCCCGAGACGAGAAAGAGCACGGTATCGTCGGGGCCGAGCCCCCGGACCCTCCGCAGGAGCGCCTCCGTCGCCCTCAGGGTGTTCCCGTCCGGGAGGGGGTGTCCCGCCTCGAAGATCTCCAACCCATCGATCGGGCCCATCGAGTGTCCATACTTCGTGACGACCGCCCCACCCGAGAGGTCCGGCCCCAAGAAGTCCGCCGCGGCCCTCGCCATGCGCCACGCGGCCTTGCCGACCGCGGCGACGACGACCCTGCCCTTCCCACGGCGCACGGAGAACGCCGCGTCCGCCAGGGCCTCCTTCACGGCACTCTCCGGCAGCACCCTTTGAATGGCCCCGTAAACGATCTTCAACGCGTCCTGACGCAGGGACCACATCGTGTTCTCCTCCTTCTCAATAAGAGGACATTCTCCTTCGGATGCCCTTTCGGATTTCGGACAAATTTGCCAGGGCAACACACCTCGGGCCCGGCCTTTTCCGTTATTCTACTCCTCCGCATCCGGCTATGGCATCCAGTTATGGCGTTCGGTCATGAAGACCACAGGGGACGAAGTGGGTGCTTTTGTGATATTATTTCCTAGAGTATTGGAGTTTTATGAAATTTTGCCGGTCTGCGGACATGCAAGCCGGAACGCCCCCTGACGCCGTTTATGCGCGGGAGGGCGCATCGGCGAAGGAGGTAAGCGCCATACTCAGGAACGACTCCATCAAAGAGCGGGGTTCCTCGGGACGAGACGAAGTCCTGACCTATTTTCACGGTCTGGCGTTCCAGGCCGACCCCAGGACGGCCCTTCCGACCGCTCTGGAGGGGGACGACAGGGTGCTTGCCCTCAGGGACGCCCTGCTCCAGGTCCGCACCGCGCTCACGAGGATGCACGAGGGTGACCTCGACGGCGCGATTGACGCCGGGGGATTCTTCGGAGTGCTGCTCGATATGCTCCGTATGGACCTGAAACATGTGATGGAGCTGATGGACCGTATGGCCGATGGGGATCTCTTCCCACGCACGGAGCCTTCGGGAGGGCTTGCGGAGGCGTTCGACCGGATGGCGGAAAAATGCTCCCGGACGGCCTCGCGGCTGAAGGCCGACGAGGAGCGGTGGCGCATCGCTCTTCAATGCAGCAGGGATGGGGTGTTCGAAATTTTTCCGGGCGCGTGGGAGAGGACCTTCTGCTCCCCGAACATGGCCGGGATGCAGCGCCTTTCCCTGAAGGACCTGCCCCCCCTGAAGCGCTGGGTCAAGTACATCCATCCCGAGGACGTCAAGGCCCGGCATATCCTGAAGGACGTTCTGGACGGAACCTACATCAAGGGTTCCTATGACGTCGTCTTCCGACTGCTCTGCGCGGACGGCGTCTACCGCTGGCGGCAGAGCCGCGGGCAGGTTTTTCGGGACGCGGAGGGAAGGGTCGTCCGCACCCTAGGCATCCTCAGGGATATTCACAGCCGCAAGGAGCGGGAGGACGATTTCAAGTACCGCGCCACCCACGACGTCCTGACCGGGCTTCCCAGCAGGTCGCTCTTCCACCAACACCTCCTCCAGATGATGGCCAGCGCCAAGCGCACGGGCAAGGCCGTCCTGGTCGTCATGGCGGACCTGGATCACTTCAAGGACGTCAACGACACCCTGGGACATCACGCGGGGGACCTGCTGCTCCAGGAGTTCGCCGCCCGCCTCCGCTCGAGCATCCGTACCAGCGACATCGCCGCCCGAGTGGGCGGGGACGAATTCGCGCTGCTCCTGACCTGCGACCCCGAACCCCACAATTATGCCGCCGCCATCCAGAGGATACGGGCCTCCCTGGAGGCCCCTGCCTGTCTCGAGAAGACGTGCTACCAGATACACGCCAGCATGGGCATCGCCGTTTATCCTCAGGATGGGGACGAGCTTCTGGTCCTGCTGAAGCGTGCCGACAACGCCCTGTACCAGGCAAAGGACTCGGGACGAAACACCTATCGCTTCTACACGCCCCCTACTGTTGCATTTGGATCGTAAATCCAGGACATATTATGCCCCTCCTGAATATAGTCTATGCAAGGATTTTATCCAGATATTCTATTAGAAAATGTCACTTTTGCAAACGATTTATTTTACCCAATCCTCCTATCTCCAAGCTGCAGTCCCCATGACCTGGGCAAGCCCCTCTTCCCGGGCTCATCCTCCGCTTCGTATAGTTGGTCATCATAAAAGTGAATCCGGAGTGAATCCGGGATACAGACCCCTTAAATTGATTTTTTATATTATACTTACACCGTCGTAAATCATAAGCGGGAGGCGTGAATATGAAGGTTGGCGCTTTCACCCTTGCGGCGGAGAACCCGGCCGTTCCCGGCTGCACCGTATCCGGCGAGATTATTCGGGACACCTTCGTCTTCTCCATGGCGGAGGGGACGGATATCAGCCCCGAGAGCTACCCGGTCCACAAGATTTGGCTGGCCGCCCACGGCGCCATGCGAATCCTGGCCGGAAGGGAGATCCCGCTCGATGCGGGGCAGTGTTATGTGACCCCCGTCGGCACGCCCGTAGGCATAAAAGCCGACACGGAGAGCGTATACGTCGAGGTATCGCTGAGAAAGGAGACCGTCATGAACCCCATTCTGAAGGACAAGGAAGTTTTTGCACTGAAGGACCTGATCCCGTATCAGGAGGGCAAGATCGTCAACATGGACGTCCTGAGCGGCCCCAAGCTGAAGTTCGTGGTGATGAGCTTCGACGAGGGCACGGGGTTGTCCGAGCATTCCGCGCCCGGCGAGGCGTTGGTCTTCGCCCTGGACGGCAAGGCGATCATCGGGTACGAGGGGAAGGAGTATCCCATCCGTGCCGGGGAGAATTTCAGGTTCGAGAAGAACGGGCTGCACTACGTCAAGGCGGACGGCAGGTTCAAGATGGCGCTGCTCCTGGCCCTCGAGTAGACGGAGGGCAATACCGAGGTGGAGCCTGGCGCTTCCGAAGCTCGTAGACGTCGGAACGCCGGTTTCGAAGCGAGGGGATACGAGCCCGGACCGCCTCCTGGAAGTCGAGATCGATCTCCGCAAGGGTCACGCCCGGCGTCTCGCGGGCCCGTGCGATCACCGTCCCCCACGGATCGATCACCATGCTGCCGCCGTAGGCGACGAAGCGCGGCTTCCGCCCTATCTGCGCCGCCGCGACGACGTAACAGCCGTTCTCGATCGCTCGGGCCCGTAACAGGGGCTCCCAATGGTCCTTCCCCGTGGGGAGCGTGAAGTTCGCCGGGGTGAAGAGCACCTGCGCGCCCTCCAGGGCCAGCAGCCGAAAGAGCTCGGGAAAACGAATGTCGTAGCAGACGGCGAACCCCAGCCGCCCCAGCTCCGTCTCGGCCGTCACGATTTCGTCCCCCGGGTGCACGCGGGCGGACTCCCTGCACGCCGTGCCGTCCGGCAGCGTTACGTCGAAGGTGTGGAGCTTGCGGTAGCGCGCCACGATGGCCCCGTGCGCGTCGATCATCACGGTGGTGTTGAAGGGGCGCCCTCCCTCCGGGTTGAGCTCGGAGAAGCTCCCGCCGTGGATGTGGACCTCGTGCCGCCTGGCTTTTTCCATCAGGAGCTCCGCGGTCGGGCCCGGTATGGGCTCCGGCTCCTCTCCATCGCCGGACTTTCCGATGAAGTTCATGACCTCGGGCAGGGAGATCAGACGGGCTCCCCTCTCCACCGCCTCGTCGATGTACCGGGAAACCCGCTCCAGGTTATCCGCCTTGTCGCTGCCGGTATCCAGCTGGACGACCGCGACGCAATACCTCCTTGAACCCAAACGTGAACGCGAGGGAAACGCCCGGCTCAAATAAAACACCTCCCAGGATCGATAATGCAGACTATCCAGGCGGACCAGCGGTCCGCTCCTCGTTCCGGAACCGCCGCCGCAAAGCGGCCGGGCCCATGCTCTTCGTCCATTATGACACAAATCGGGACGCGCATCGTCCTCCCTCGGCGAAGAGCCGCAGAGGCCGTCCAGGCGGAGTCGGTTAAAGCGAAGCATACCTATTCTGCCCGCCGGAGGAATCGAGGTGTTCGAGGCTAAAACGACCAGGAGGCAAACGCAGGACCTCGCCATCACAATTCCAAACAATTCCAATTACGGCTCAAATTACGATTTCAAAAGGGAAGGAAGCGCCCTGAAACGGGGCGCCTCCTTCCTGTGATACTCTTCACTACGATGCTCTTCATTACAATGCGCTTTCGTTCGGGAGGGAACGGAGCTACGCGATCGTGACCTCCTTGGACAGGTACACGTCCTGCACGGCGTTGATGATCTGCACACCGTCCTTCATCGGGCGCTGGAAGGCCTTGCGGCCCAGAATCAGCCCCATGCCGCCCGCGCGCTTGTTGACGACCGCGGTGCGCACCGCCTCGGCCAGGTCCGTATCGCCGCTCGACGCGCCGCCGGAGTTGATCAGGCCCGCCCGTCCGGCGTAGCAGCTCAGCACCTGGTAGCGGGTCAGGTCGATGGGGTGCTCGGTCGTCAGCTTCTCGTAGACGTCCTTCGAGGTCTTTCCGAAGGAGAGCGCCGTGTAGCCGCCGTTGTTCTCGGGCAGCTTCTGCTTGATGATGTCCGCCTCGATGGTGACGCCCAGGTGGTTGGCCTGCCCCGTCAGGTCCGCGGAGACGTGGAAGTCCTTCTCCTTGGTCTTGAACGCGGAGTTGCGCAGGTAGCACCACAGGATGGTGGCCATGCCCAGCTCATGGGCGTGGTGGAAGGCCTCGGAGACCTCCTGAATCTGGCGCGTGGACTCGTCGCTGCCGAAGTAAATGGTGGCCCCGACTGCGACGGCACCCATGTTCCACGCCTGCTCCACGGAGGCGAACATCACCTGGTCGTGTTTGTTGGGATAGGACAGCAGCTCGTTGTGGTTCAGCTTCAGGACGAACGGGATCTTGTGCGCGTAGCGCCGCGCGACCGCCCCCAGGACGCCCAACGTGCTGGCGACGGCGCTGCATCCCGCCTCAATGGCGAGCTTGACGATGTTCTCGGGGTCGAAGTAGATAGGGTTCGGGGCAAATGAGGCCCCCGCGGAGTGCTCAATTCCCTGGTCCACGGGAAGGATGGAGATGTAGCCGGTATCCGCCAGCCGTCCGTGCCCAAACAGCGCCTGCAGCGAGCGCAGGACGGGCACGGGACGGTCCGAAATCGACCAGACGCGGTCCACGAAGTCAGGCCCGGGCAGGGACAGCATCCCGGAATCCACGGTAGCGCACTTGTGCCCCAACAAAAACTCCGCATCCTTGCCCAAAAGCTTTTCGATCTTCTCCAGTTCCTTGGCCATAACATTACCTCCTTCGATTCACGACCAACCACAGCTCACAGCCAACCATGCCGCAGCCGGCCCTGCACCCTGCGCGCCTCCCGCAAAGGGCACGCCCTCGATCCTCCGCAGCTTCGACACCTATCGATACTTACTCCTGACTTACTCCTGCCTAAGCAAAGATATCACAGAACGTGCACGGAGTCACGCCGCATTCACGCAAAGATCCCGCGCGCCTCCCATACGATCAGGAGTCCCGAGGCAACGAAGGCGCTCCCCATCAGCAGCGCGACGGATACCCCGCCCACGAACGGCGAGGCGAGCATCAGGGAGGCGCAGACCACCAGCAGGAGGCCGTTCAGAAGCATCGCCCACCATCTTCCAAACCCCAGAGATTTCAGACGGAAGGAGGTCGCGATGCGGACGATGCCGGTGAGGGAGAACCAGCACGCGACCATGATGGGAATAATGAAGGCGGTCACCCCCAGGCGCGCCAGCATGACGACGCCGATCATGAGGTCCAGCACCCCCTGAACCAGCATCCATCGGGGATACATGGGGTCCCCGCGCAGCGAAAAACAGGGAACCAGGTGATTGACGCCGGCAAGGACGAAACCGACCCCCAGGAAGAGGGCCAGCGACATCAGCGCCTCCACGGGGTAGGTCATCGCCCACAGCCCCAGCACGATAAGGATACCTCCGGTGAAATAGAGCGTCCAGCGCAGCGTTTTTTTGGAATCCAAGACCTTCACATCCTTTTTCATCGACTTTTCCGGCCCCTCCCCTGGACGCGCGAAACGCCCCAGGGACGGGCCCGTTTCTCCCATCTTTTTCGTTCTTTATTGTACAACGCATTTCCCCTTTCCAATCCCTTTCAATCGTTTTCCCCTTCCAAAGCGGCAGCATGGGATGGAAGAACACCAAACCCGAAGGCTCATGCGCTATAATCATACAACGCCGTATTTTCCGGCAAATACGTTAAAGGGGGTCTTCCGTATGTCCTTCATCATGAGCTTCTTCGTCGTTCTCGTCATCCTGGCTATCGGAGACATCGTCTCCACGAAGACAAAGGCCTTCGTGCCGTCCGTGTTCGTCGCGGCCCTGCTGTTCCTCCTGGGATTCTGGTACGGGTGGTTCCCGCTGGATGTCGTGGAAAAAGCGGGCATGGGCAATCCCGTCGCGACCATCTCCATGTACCTGATCATCGTCCATATGGGCACGCTGATGAGCATCCGCGAGCTCTGCGCGGAGTGGAAGACCATCGCCATCGCCGCGGCTGCCCTGGGCGGCATGGTGGCGATGCTCGTCACCGTCGGCAGGCTCCTGATCGGCTGGGATGCCGTCGTCATCGGGACGCCGCCCCTCTCCGGGGGCCTGGTCGCCGCCATCATGATGGCCGAGGCCGCCGCCAAGAAGGGGCTGACGGAGCTCGCGGTGCTGGGCACCGTCATCTACGTCGTCCAGGGGTTCGTCGGCTACCCGTTGACCGCGCTCTGCCTGAAGTCCGAGGGCAAGCGCCTGCTCCGGCTCCGCAAGGAGAACCCCGACGCCTTCGCTGTGGCCGCCGTCTCCTCGGACGGAGAGACTAAGCGACAGGCGCTCCTGCCCCCGCTGCCCGAGAAGTACCAGACGACCTTCACGCACCTAGCGGCAATCGCCCTGGTGGCGTGCGTCTCCGACTACGCCGCCGCCTCGTTCAAAAGCTGGCTGATCGGGATGGACCCCGCCTACGGCGCCTACGCGCTGCACCCGCTGGTGATCTGCCTGATCTTCGGGGCCATCGCCGCGGAGCTGGGGATCGTCGAGCGCAAACCACTGCTCAGGGCGAGCTCCTTCGGCTTCATCCTGACGGCAATAATGGGATTCATCATGGGCATGCTGAACAAGGCCACGCCCGACATGATGGTCAAGATCCTGTACCCCCTGGCGGTCGTCGTGGTCGTCGGCGTCGCAGGTCTGCTGGCCGGCTCGTTCCTGGTGGGCAAACTGCTGGGCTACACCGGCCCGATGTCCATGGCGCTCTCGCTCACCGCGCTCTACGGCTTTCCCCCCAACTACGTCCTCACGGACGAGGCCTCCAAGGCACTGGCGGGGAACCGGGAGGAGTACGATTTCCTGATGGGTCAGATGCTGCCCAAGATGCTGGTGGGCGGCTTCATCACGGTGACGATCACCTCCGTCATCCTGGCGGGCATCTTCATCAACATGCTGTAAAACATGATGCTGTAAAACATGCGCTCTGAAACACGTTCCGATTCCACCCCCTGCCCCACGAACCACAGTCTGAGCCCCGTGCCTTTAAGCACGGGGCTCTCTCATCTCGCTCTCTTTTCCCGTCCTCTCCGCCTCCGGGTGGATGACGCAGCTGATGCGCGTCTCCAGCCGCTCGTTCAGGAGCGCCTCCAGACGGTGCGTCAGGGCGTGGACCTCCTTTAGGGGCATCTCCGGGTCACACTGCACGTGAAAATCGGCGTAGATAATGTCCCCGGAACGACGGGATCGGATCTTATGCACCCCGCGGACGTCGGGGTCAGCCCGGACAATAGCCTCGATCTCCCGGGGGTCCACCGCGATGTGATCCGTCAGCTCGTCCGAGGCCTCCCTGAAGATCCGGTAGGCCGCACCGAAGATGACCAGCGCGATCGCAACGGAAACCGCGGAATCCACCCAGGCCGGGGCCCCCAAAAAAATTATCAGGGCCATGGAGACCAGGACCCCGCAGGTGACGAAGATATCGGACAGGGTGTGCCGCGCGTCCGAGCGCAGGATGGAGGACTTCAACCGCCGCCCGGCCCGGTCCTCCAGCCAGGCCGTGAGGATGTTGAAGAGCAGGGTCCCGGCGACCGCCGCAAACTCCCCGGCGGAGGGGACGCGGAAATCGGTCCGGCCCAGGCTGCAGACGCCCCGCACCAAAATCGAGATCCCAAGGTAGGCCATCAGGGCCACGATCGCCAGGCTCGCCAGCGTCTCGTAACGGGAGTGCCCATAGGCATGCCCCTCGTCGCTGGGACGCTTCGCGGCCGCGACCCCGACGAGCCCTATAACGTTGGAGAACCCATCGGATACCGAGTGGAAGCCGTCCGCCAGCACGGACTGGAGGTTCGCGGCCAGCCCGACGGCGATCTTCGCCGCCGAGACCAGCAGGTTGCAGACCAAGACGATCAGGAGGACCCGCTGCACCCGATTTCCCCGTTCCTCAGTAGTCTTCATCGGCCGTAACGCGGTCAGAGGGCCAAAGGCCCCCTCTCCCGTTCACTCCTCCTCGCGGGTCGCGAACATCTGCAAAAACGCCTTGTGAGTCTCCCGCGGCAGGATGCGGTAGCCTTTTTTCTCCTTCGTCATCCAGAGGAAATAGTCCTTGTAGAAGGACGCCGCCATGTCGAGTATGGACTTGGATCGGTTCTCCCGAATATGCTCGTAAGGATTCTTCAGGTGGCGGTCCTCGTCGCTGTCCCAGCGGAAGGTCCCCAGGGCATAGCTCAGCGACTTCTCCGCGGAAACGGAGGGAAAGGCCGGAAGGAGCAGCGAGTGGTCCAGCCAGTCGTAGGTGCCCAGCCCCTGGCCGGGGATGAGGATGATGCGCGGGACGCCGTACATGCGGACGCGGGGGACGGCGAACATGTCCATGTCCTGGTCGCACATCGCGTCCATCAGCGACGCGGTATTGGCCCAGAGGGTCGGCGCGGCGTCCGAGGGACAGAGCAGCGACGCGTCGCAGCGCGCGGTCTTCGCGGGGACGGCAATGTACTCCCGCTTCTTCATCACCATGTTCTTGAGCTCGCGCCGCTTCATCAGATCGGAGAACTCGACGCAGCCGCTGGTGATCCGCTGAAGGCGCCTGGCCGTCTTCTCCAGGTCCATCCGGGCATAGACGATCTTCCGGGCCATTCTCTTGGTGGAATCGTGCACTTCCATGAAGCTCTCGGACTCGGGCAGCCCGAGGGGGTCCTCACTATCCTTGCAGGCGCTGGAGATCTGGAGGGACATCGCCCGCTCCGCCTCGACGTACCGGAAACGCTCCTGGGAGAGCTTCTGCTTGACCTCGTCCTTCGCCTCGCGGAACTCCTTGACCCGCATCGCGACCCGCACGGCGGAGAACAGGTTCTGATCCATTTCCTCGGCCAGCTTCTCCGGCGGCGTGGGGGTGCTCCGCGCCCCGAGGATGCGGGACAGCTCCTCGTCCCGCCTGGCCTGCAGCGCCTCGAGCCGGCTCTCCATCTCCTGGATGCGTTCCTCGGCGGAAAGGCCCGCAACGGGGGCGGGACAGGGCTTCCCCGTGATGGCCGCCCAGCACTCCGCAATGTAGTCCGAAAAGGCGAGATAGGGAAAGACGTCCGCCCCGGCCCGCGAGGCGAGGATTCGCGCCGCGTCGAAATCCTTGTGAACCGGCGTTATCCCCTCCAGAAAACCGAAGTCGATGAAGAGGCGCTCCGTCTCGTCGAAGGTCAGGTGCTCCGGAAAGGAGGCGGTCTGTGCGTCCAGAATGGCGAAGAGGAGATCCCAATAGCCGTCCGACAGCTTTTTCCATGTCTTCCGGGCCTCGCTCTTGTCCTCGGGCTTGTCGGACGAAGCGAGTCGGGCGTGACGTTCCGCCGTCCTCTCCATCTCGGCCAGCTTCTGTCCGACCTCGGGCTCATCCTTCCATCGGGGAAATACGATTCGTTCGCTCATAGGACATCCTCCATCAGACTAAAATCCATCAAACTAAAATTCGTCAAACAAACTAAAATCCGTCGCAAAGATCCGGCGGGTCGGAACCTTTCAACTAGTCCAACGGTATCGGCCGCCGTCCCCCTGCCTGCCATTTTATTCCGGATCCGGCAGTCCTTCGCGGCCCTGCCGAGGGCAAAATCCCGTTCCATGACGATGAGCTGTCATACGTAAAAGATTATCGCACATCCGGGCCCCCGAGGCCAGACAAAGGGAGAATGCGATAGTCGATGGAACCCGCTGCCCTTTCCAATAAAAACAACAAAAACGCCGGCCGGGGCTCTTTTGCCTCGCCCCAGCCGGCCGCATCCTCAGGGAAATACCTTTTTCCCGCTCAGCGTTCCAGGATCACCCGGAACCCGCCGTCGCGCTCCTCCTTCGTCGTGCGCCAGCCCTTGTTCTCCGCAAACCGCGCGACGTTGTCGCGCGAGGTCGCGGTGTCCACCAACACCTCGACCCGGCCCGAACTCAGGCCCGCCAAAGCCTTCTTCGTCTCCATCACGGGCTGGGGGCAGGAGAGCCCGGAGGCGTTCACCGTAATGCAGTCGCTCATGACCGACACCTCCCACTTCAGGCCGTGCGGGTCCGGCTGGCGAACCCGACGGCGAGACAGAACACGAGCCCGATGATCGTCACCGGGATCCCCATGGGGCCGACGCCCGCGCCGCTACTGGCCGCGGAGAAGTTGTGGGCGAAGGCCGCGCCCGTCAACATCCCCAGGACGAAGACGGCCGCGTCCCCGTCGCCCTCGCCCGCCATGATGAGCTGCCGTCCCGGGCATCCGCCCGCCAAGGTGAAGGCCAGGCCGGAGAGCACCATACCCATGAAGTTCCAGAGATCCTGAGTGTGGGCCACGGGCTGCTTCTCAAAACCGGGATGGAAGTAGCCGAGGGCGTAGTTCGCGGCAAAGGCGACGACGGTGAAGGCGACGATCCCCTTGAACAGGTGCCCGTCCCCCATCATGAAGAGGTCGCGCAGGGCCCCGACGGTGCAGAAGCGGCTGCGCTGCGCCAGCCAGCCGACGACGAGCCCGACGGCCAGCGATATATACAGCGGCGCGTGCTGCGCGCCCGGCCCCTTCTCCGAGAAGAAGATGGGTCCCGTCCCCTCGGGACCGAACAGGGGTTTGAGGACGGCGAACGCCAGCAGCGCCAGCGCCATCACGGGAAGGACGAGGCCCGCCGCCCTGGGGTTGCGCTCGGCCGCGCCGAGGCTGAAACCGTTCCAGAGGAAGGCGATGCCTATAAGGATGCCCACGATCAGGCCCCCGATTCCATAGAGGGCGTTCCAGTCCCCGCCCGCGAGGCGCAGGTAGGCCCGCCAGGGGCAGCCGAGGAAGACGAGTGCGCCGAACATGGCGCACATTCCGAGGAAGAAGCGGACGACGGGCGAGGACCCGCCGCGGGGCGAGTACTCCCGAAACATCAGGGAGGAGAGGAACGCGCCCAGGACGAAGCCCGGGATCTCCGGGCGAAGGTACTGCACCACGGCCGCGCGGTGCAGGCCCAGCGCTCCGGCGATGTCGCGCGTGAAGCAGGCGACGCAGAAACCCATATTGCCGGGGTTGCCGAGCTTGACCAGCAACACGGCGAGGAGTCCCAAAATCCCGCCGGCCACCCAGGGCCCGTGGCGGGACGTCAGCAGCTTATCCATAAAGAATCGACCTCCAATCGAAAGGAGAACCGAATGCGGCGGTGTGCGGGTATCCCGAGGCCCGCCGCCGCGAGGGGGACAACGGAAAAACGACGCGCAGGTCGAACGGGGAGCGACGCCCCCCGCAGGGCCGCTCAGACGGCATCCGGACATCAGGTCACGCGGCCCACCTCCCCCCGCACCGCCGCACTCGAAAAAACTCGCCGAGGGCCGGTCCATACGTCCTCCTCCTCGGCACACCCCATTCCGCACCTGCCCATTCCATACCTTCATTGTAGCAGATGCTCCCGCTCCGCGCCGTGCTTTCGTCGTTTCTACCGAGCGCATACCCCGTACAACCCCTCCTTGCCCTCCGGGGAATCGGCGCTACACTGAGGCGCATATGTAAAAGGGCCTACCCCTCGTTCGCCTGCGGTACGGCCCATTCAGGAAGGGAGTTTTTCTCGTGAAGGGAGTTTTTCTCGTGAAGGGAGTTTTTCTGATCGGAAGTCGGTCCAAATCTGCGGCGGCCCTGCTGGCCGCAGCGGCGTTCCTCCTCGGTGGGGGCACAGCCTACGCGGCCAGCCCGGACATCGTCCCCTCGCTGACCTATTCGATGCTCACGCACCAGGAGGAGGGTTTCGACGCCTCGATCCAGATCCCGATCCTCGGCGGGACGGGCAGCACCGACCTGGAGGCGGCGGTGAACGCCCGCAGCCTGGGGGCCTCCGTGGCCCTCTACAGGGACTTCATGTCGAGGATGGCCGAGCTGAAGGCGGAGGGGTCCAAGAACTACGCGCTGACGGCCGTAAGCAAAGTGGCCGCGTACGGGGACGGCCTGCTTACGCTGGAGCACGGCAGGACCGAGGCCATGGCCTCGTCCGAGACCTTCGTCCGCTACGAGACCATCGACCTCGAGACCGGACAGGAGCTCGCCCTCTCGGACCTCTTCAAGGACGACGGCTACTCCAAGGTCCTGAGCGGCATCGTCAAGGCCCAGATGAAGGAGCAGATGAAGAAGGACAAGTCGAAGTCCTACTTCCTGGAGGAGCTGGAGAAGGACTTCGACATCGGCAGGGACCAGCCCTTCTACATCGAGAACGGCAAGCTCGTCCTCGTCTTCAACCAGGGGACCGTGGCGCCCTACTCCATGGGGACCTGTACGTTCGTCATCCCCACGAAGGAAATCCAGGGCTCCCTGGCGCAGCAGACCTATCTGAAATAACGGCTCAAGAATACAGTTCCGTCTCGGAGGAACCAAAAGCGAACGGGCTCCCCGACGGGAGCCCGTTTCTCATGGACGCACGGGGCTTTTTGTGCCCCCGTTCGACCTTCATGCCGAAGCATTCCGTGGATTCGGAACGAATCCGTCGAGGCCCTTTCAGGGGTCCGCCGGCAGGACCTCCGGGAGGGTGTGGCGCCGGTCCCCGTGCCGCCAGGTGACGGCGATCCCCAGCCAGGTCATCGTAAGGGCGACGATGGGGTTCAGCCAGTTTAGGAAACAGTAGGGCGCGTAGGCCAGGGTGGGGACGCCCAGAACGGCGCTGACGTAGACCCCGCAGGTATTCCAGGGCACAAGGACGGAGGTCATGGTGCCGCTGTCCTCGAGCGAGCGGGAGAGCATAGAGGGCGCCAGCCTGCGCCCGTCCCAGGAGCGTTCGTCGAACGCCCTGCGGAACATGCGGCCCGGGACGATGATCGCAAGGTACTGTTCGCTCAGGAACACATTGGCCACGAAGGAGGACGCGATCACCGACGCGACGAGCCCGAACACGGACCGGACGCGGCGCATCAGGGCCTCCAGAATCACGTCCAGGAAGCCGCAGACCTCCATGATGCCCCCAAGGGAGAGCGCCACAACGATCAGGCAGATCGTCTCCAGCATCGAGGTCATCCCTCCGCGCGTGAAGAGCTGCGTCAAAAGCCCGCCGACCCTGGAGAACTCGGCCGGGTCCGGGACCGACGCGAACAGCGCCCCGGCACCGGCTGCGGCCGCCCCGACCGCCTCCGGCGTCGCCGCGGCGGCGAAGGCGCTCAGCTGCGACGGCTCGTATCCGTAGAAGAAGACGTTCAGGGCCTCGTGAAGCGAGGCGCCCTGAGACAGGGACAGCAGCAATCCGGCGCAGAGCCCGCCGACGATGCCGGGGATGGCGGGGATCTTCAACAGCGCCATCACCAGGATGACCGCGGGAGGGACGAGGCCCCAGGCGGAGATGCGGAACTCCGCTCTCATCATGCTCCGGATCAGCTCCACGCGGCTGTAGTCCATGTCCCGGACGGCGCTGCCCATGAGGAGGGAGACGACCACGACGATCATCAGCGTGGGCAGGGTCGTCCACATCATCGCGCGGATATGGTCGAAGAGCTCGCTGCCCGAGACGGCGGGAGCGAGGTTAGTGGTGTCGGAGAGCGGCGACATCTTGTCGCCGAAGTAGGCCCCCGAGATGATGAACCCGGCGGAGACGGGAAGGGGAAGCCCCAGCCCGGCGCTGATGCCTATGAGCGCCACCCCCACGGTGCTGCTCGTGGTCCAGCAGCACCCCGTCGCCATCGAGACGACGATGCAGATCAGGAGCGCCGCACAATAGAAATAATGGGGATTCATGATGCCGAGCCCATAGTAGATCATGGTCGCGACTACGCCGCTGTGAATCCAGGAGCCGACCAGACAGCCCACGAGGACGAGGATCAGGATGGCCTGGATGGAGACCTGTATGGCGGAACAGATTCCGCGCTCCAGGTCGAGCCAGGAGACCTTCAGGACGAGAACGCCGAACAGGGCGGCGAAAACTGCCGCAAAGAGCAGAGGTACCTGGGCCGGAAGCCCCAGCCCGATGTGCGTGCCCGACTCCAGGCGGATGTCGATCACTCCAAAGGTGACGATAAGGGCGCTGACGAGCAAAACGACAATAGCCGAGAAGAGTCCCGGCCGACGGCATGACGACGCCATCCTACATTCCCCCCACACCAAGAAATAGCTTGATTACCCGGCATTGCGGCTCCGCCTATTCCCGGACAGGTTACCTCAGCGCGAGAGGAATGATTTGCTTTTGGTCTTTGCCGGCTTACTTCGAAGCTAAAAGGACATTTTAGGATGTTTTCAAAAAAACGCAAGGGCTTATTCCGGACCCCAATCCGCAGGTTGCGATAGCTTTATGAAGAATAAAGTGCGTTGTTGCATAGATTGAGCTAATTCTCTTTTGTACCCGTCGGGTGCAGCGGAAAGCGTGCAAAACCTGTCTTTACCATACGTTAAAAATTTTGCCTGCGGTTTTGGAACGGGGCCTTATCCGCGGGTAGCCCGGGACAAAGAATTTCTGGGTTGAAGAACACCTGAATGTAACGCACCGAGGGGGGCTCCGGCCCCCCTCGGTTTTTCCCCTTGCCCCTTCATGATAAAATAGCGCGGAAAGGCGTCGTGTGCTGTGATTGTCTGCAATGTCCGCAATAGGGTATCCGCAGTGTGACATCTTCAATCAAGGGGAGGGGTGAGCGTGTACGCGATTGCGTTTGATCTGGAGGTAGCGGAGCTCAAGAAAAATTATGGGGATCCCTACAATGGAGCCTACCAGGAGATTAATAAGGAGCTCAAGAAAGTGGGCTTTGAGTGGACACAGGGAAGCGTCTATCTCTCCATGAAGGATGGGAACAACCTTACGGCCGTGTATAAGGCTATCAGCGCGCTTTCTAGGATCGAATGGTTCAAGAATTCCGTGCGCGATATCCGGGCCTTTAAGGTAGAGGATTGGTCGGACTTCACCGATGTCGTAAAAGGACAGGGATAAGGGGCTGGACTTTAGACTAAGCATAACGAGGGGGGCTCCGGCCCCCCTTTTATTCGACGCAATCGGCCGCATCGCCGGAACAGATGCAACGGGCTATGGCTGCGCGGCATCGGCCTTCCTCCGTTTTTCCAGATAAGCCATCCCCCAGCGGTACAGCCCCTCCAGGGCCGGCATAAGGCTTTTCCCGTCCTCCTTCAGGTGATAGGTCACGGAGGGCGGCACGCTTCC
>CAJPSE010000011.1 GCA_905373185.1 uncultured Fretibacterium sp. | reverse complement strand
CACTTTTTATGGCGGGAAGGGGATGGGCGGAAGATGATATTTCCACAGGAGACAGAAATTATATCGTGATTGTCTGTTGGCCTTTGTGACTCTTTCTGATTTTGATATTTTTTCCACTCCGCAGCGAATTTTCTTCTCGGATGGAAAAGTGATTGCTATAATAAAGAGTAATGGATTAAATTTGGAGAGGGTTGGAGCCCTTACTGTGGGAGGAGGCGGTATATTGCTTTCGGGGAAAAAGGCTCGGGGAGGATTCGCAGGGCTGGCCCTGCACGAGGACTCCTTACGGTACCTTGAACTGGAACGCAATGGAGCGGGACTGCGTGTAGCGAGGCAGGAGGTTGTCCCTGTACCTGCAGGGGGCGTCGTCAAGGAATCGCTGCAGAAGGTGGGGATGATGGAGAGGGCCTTTGAGGACCTCAAATCCCAGGTGGGTAAGTTTACGTATCCTATAATTTTGGGGGTCCCTTCAAGAGATGTGACCCTGCGTTTGGTCGAATATCCCAAGATGCCCTTGGGGGATATTCGCGATGCCCTGTCCCTTGAATTCGAGAAATATTTTCCCTATCCCTGGGCCGAGTCGGCTGCCGATATCGCCGAAGTGGAGGTCCCATCCCGGGATGCCTCGTCCAAATCGACGGTCCTGGTGGCCACGTGCAAGCTGGACTATATGCGAGATCTTTTGAGAACGGCCGAGCGCGCCGGTGTTCCGATTGCGGCCGTCGAGCCCATGAATGTGGCGTTCTTTCGGGCCTCCATTGGACCTCGTGCTCGAGACGACGCCTATTTTGTCGTCGGTGTCGAGCCGGAGGTGACGCATATCGTCCTGGGGTACCGGGATAACGGCATCCTCTATCGATCCACGCTGATAGACTTGGTGCATCCCGAACGTCGAAGCTCCGAGGCGGATTTGATGCCCATCCTCAAGGACGTCCAGAACACGATGATCTTCGCCGGAAACCAGTACCGGGGAATCGAGATCCACAATCTGATCCTGGGGGGCAGCATCGGGAACAACCCGAAGCTGAAGTCCTTTTTGGAGGCCGGGGTGTCCGTCAATGTTTCCATCTCCGACGTCTGGTCTACCTGGGGGACGACGTCGCCCCTGGGCAGCATCCCGGGGTATGATTCGGCCTTTGGGCTCGCTCTGAGGAATCTGCTATGAAGGCTCAATTCGACCTCCGGCCCGCGGAGTACCTGGAGCGGGAGCGCAAGCGCCATTCTTTCAACTTCGTTCGGCTTCTGGCCGTTGTGCTGTTGTTGGCCTTCTTTACAAGCAGTGGCTATTATGTCGTGATGGCCTTCCTTGAAACTCAGGATCTGCAGTCGCAAATAGAGATAGCGGAGGGGGAGATCGCCGACCTCGAGACCAGCCAAAAGGCTCTGATCGCCGAAATCGCTCGCTTGAAGGAGCAGGAAGAGCAGTTCAGGAAGACCCTTGAGATCATGCAGAGCGAGCCCCCGACCCTGGAGGTGCTGAACGCCTTGGAGGCGCACATGGAGCGGGGGGTGGGGGCGAACTCCGTGCGATTCACCCCGAGCGTGGGGGAGAATAAAACGGTCTTCTATACCGTGGCGGTCGATGCCTCGGCGGCGACGGAGGAGCAGATCATCGCCTTGACGGATGGGCTGAGCGGCAGCGGGCTCTTCAGTACGGTCACCATGCCCTCCACGAAGAAGGACGAGAAGACGGGACGGGTGTCCTTTACCCTTACCTTGGTCGCCCGTCCCTTCGGTCAGGGGGTCCCCGAGGGAGGACGTCAATGAAGGACAACAAGGTTGCGGTGTTGGGGCTGTTCTTTTTCCTCCTTTGTGCAGCCCTTGGCGGTGCCATCTATTACCTGGGGGAGCGCCTGAACGAACTTCATGCCCGAGCCGATGAGCTGGAGCAGCAGCGGGTTGACCTGGAGAGTGCCACACAGGCGCTGATCGCTCAGAAGTCCGTCTTTACCAATGCGTTCAAGGAGCTCGAGAACTACAGCGTCAATGTGGCCCCGAACGAGATGGCATTCTACTCCGACGTCCAGCAGGTCGTGCAGAACAACGCGGTGGAGATAATGTCCACCCGCCAGCAGGGTGTGAACGCAGGGGGCGTCAGTGCCATCGCGATGACGGTGCGGGGGGAGTATTATGCCTTGATGCAGGTCTTGGCGGCATGGCGCAACCTCCCGACGACGGTGAGGGTATCCACCCTTACCCTGGGAGCTGATAAGGCCGTAGGGGCCTCCTCGGAGGCCCTCCGGGGCTGGGTTCAGGCAGATGTGACGGTGGAGGCCATCGTCGCTCCCAAACCTTAGGAGGGTGGGACTATGGCGAACCAGATGGGATGGCGGGAGGCTTGGGGTGCCGCATGGAACAAGCTCACGGGGGTCGACAACGAGGGATCGGCCGCGGGCGTCAGACTGTTGTTTTTCCTTTTGTTCCTGTTGGGCACACTTGGAGCGGGGTATCGTTACTATGAGATGCAGCTGCTGGGGCAGGAGAAAACTTTCGTTCCCTCCACGACGCCTCAGAACGTGGAGTCCGATAAGAGTCGTCTGGACGCCATGATTGAACAGGTTCGATCCGCCTCGGCGCTGCGCTCGAGTAGTTTTGTCTGGGCGCGATCCATGAAGGATCTGGGGAAGAACATCTTCGACGATCCGACAAGGTGGGTGGAGGCCCCAGGTACTGAGGGGACCGTTTTACCGCAGATCGATGTTGTCGTCGAACCCCCGCCAGACATTGTGATCCGGGCTATCATGATCTTGGGCAAGGAACGTAAGGCTGTCATGGATATAGCGGGACTGGGGTCGGGAATGATCGTCCGCCAGGGCGATACCTTTATGGGAAAGAAGGGGCGGATCGTTCGAATTTTAGCCGATAAGGTCGTCGTCCGATGGGCGGGCAGGAACTGGGATATCGCCCCTGGCTTTTGATGAGGAGTGAGGAAACGATGAGACGAATGATTTCCAGGAGCCTATGGGCAGCGTTTTTGTCTTTCTCGATCGCGGCCTTGTGCTGTCCAGCCTTTGCCGCCGAGAACCAGAAGGGTGGGGACGCACTCGAGGGGCTGCCGGTCCTGGCGGATGTCGAGATGTACCCGATCGGCGATGCGGAGGTTGTCGTCGGCTTCAAGGGGAAGGGGTTGCCGGCGCCCGAGACGGCCTTTAATGTGAACCGTGTACGGATAACCTTTAAGGAGGTACGCCTGGACGCCTCCGACATGACCGACCGTTCCGTGACGGTTCCGATGCTCTCCAGCGTGAGTACCGTTCAGGCCTCCCGGGACGTCGTCATCGAGATGACCTCGGAGAGCCCCTTGGAGCTCCGGTCGATACGTGGCGTCGCGCCGGCGGACTCCTACACCCTGCGCTTCATTACCTCGGCGAAGGTGGAGAAGATGGTCCAGGAGCCGGCCGCGACGAGGGTCGTCGTAAAGAAGCCGGTTCCTACGGGACCTTTTGCCAGTACGGCCCCGATAACCCTGGACCTTCGGGATACGGAGCTCCGGGATGTCTTCCGCATGCTGGGGGCGCATCTGAAGAAGAACATCATCATCGACCCCTCCCTTCCCCCGGCCCTGGTGACCATGACGCTCAAGAACGTCCCCCTGAGTGAGGCGTTCGCCTACCTGATGAAGACCTACGACATCTCCTATCACATGGTGGGGAAGGATACGATCGCCGTAGGGACGGTCGATGGCCTTGCCAAGATCTCCGGCAACGAGGAGACACGCACCTTCAACGTCGCCTACGCCGACCCCGTTGCCTTGCAGGCGCTTTTGGTGAACCTGACGAAGATGCCGGCCGATCGTATGGTCGTCGATCCTCGTCTGCGGGCGCTCTATGTGACGTCCAACCCCTTCAAGCTTTCGGAGGTCGCGGCCCTTTTGCAGAAGCTCGACCGTCCGGGTAAGCAGGTCATGCTCCAGGCGAGGATCCTGGAGTTCTCGGACAGGGCGACTCGGGACGTGGAGGCGGCGCTGAACGCGGTCTACAACCACTGGTGGTTTTCTTATTCCGGCGCAACCGGCGGCAAGGCCGGTTATATCGATGACAACCGTCTTGGGCGCAGTTTTACGGAGCCGTCAGACAAAAGTTTTGCGCCGGGGAGGACAGGGCTGCTCACCCCGATGCACGGCATCTGGCGGGAGTTCGATATGGCTTTCCGTGCCGTAGAGACAAAGGGACAGGGCAAGACCCTGGCCAATCCCTCCGTGATCACGCTGGACGGTGAGGAGGCTGAGGTCAGGCTGACGGAGGACTATCCCTATATCTCCGAGCGTGATGACGCGGGAAACGCTACATGGTCTACAAAAACGGTTGGTCCTCAGCTGAAGATGACACCTAAGGTGGGCCGCGATGGGGTCATCACCGTCAAACTTGAAGTCGAGACGGGCGATGTGATAGAGATGATCAGGGGGAGCACAGGGGAGCAGATGCCTAGGACCTCCACACGCTCGGTGACGACCCAGGTGCGGGTCCGCGATGGCGAGCCCTTCGTCGTGGGGGGGCTCTTCCGGGACAACCAGACGAACGACCGCGTCCGAATACCGGTGCTCGGCCAGCTTCCTATTCTTGGAGAGCTCTTCACCTATCGCTCTAAAGATCGCAGAAAGACCCAGGTCGTCATGCTCGTGGTGCCCCATATTCTGGAGACCCCGGATGTGGCGATGGAACAGGAGGTCGTCCTGACGAAGCGCTGAGACCTCGTTGCTCTTTTTCTTTCCTGAAAGAGAGGTAAGCGTAAGGATGAGGGAGGGATGCCGAGTGGCGGCACTCCCTCATCTTTTTGTCTGGGCCGCAACCTCTGTCAATCTTGACTATGAGGTATAATAAAAAAGATTTTTTAACCCTTTCGCGGCAAAAATGGAGGAATGTTGATGGCTCAGGTAGTGGACACCACCGATTTTTACGTAGGCTTGAAGTTCCGTTGGCAGGACGGCATCTGGGAGATCGTGGACTACGATCATCATAAGATGGGGCGCGGCGGGGCCGTCGTCCGTACCAAGCTGCGCAACGTGGAGTCGGGGGCCACGGTGGAGAACTCCTTCAAGCCGGGGGAGAAGTTCGAGCGGATCATCTATGAGGACAAGCCCGCCCAGTACAGCTACAAGGACGGCAAGGACTACGTCTTCATGGACCTGGCCACGTACGACCAAATGACCCTGACCCCTGAGGTGCTTGGGGATGCCACCAAGTACCTGGTGGAGGATATGGAGATCCAGCTCGAGGTCTTCGAGGGCAGGATCATGGGGATAGAGCTGCCAAAAAGCGTCGTGCTCAAGGTCGTGGACACCCCGCCCAGCTTCAAGGGGGATACGGTATCGGGCGGGGGCAAGCCGGCAACGCTGGAGACCGGTCTCGTCGTCACGGTTCCCGTGTTTGTCGAGCCCGGAGAGGAGGTTGTCGTCGATACCCGCTCGGGCCTCTATCTCGAAAGGGCCAAAAAGTAAAGTACTGTCCATGGCAGCGCAGGTTTTGCCGGGCAGTGGAGGAGATGCCTTTTGTCCAGCCGATGTTCGGGGTTAAAAAGGGGGCGGAGGATTTGAACGCCAGGGAGCGGATTGCCTACCTGAGAGGTCTTTTGGATTGCATGGAACCAGAAGAGCGGAGTACGAAGGTGTATACCGCTGTGGCCGAGGCTCTGGATGCTCTGTCTCTGGAGCTAGAGGAGCATTCGCGGCAGCTCGAAGGCGTTCGGGAGGCGAGCGAGGAACTTGCGGACGAGATCTACGAGCTGCACGACGCCGTGTACGAGCTGGAGCGGTCCGTCGGTCTGGAATCCGATCAGGATTATGACGATGCGGATGAGGAGGAGTCGGCGGAGAGCTATATCTCCGTCACCTGTCCGTCCTGTGCCTACTCCTTCTATTATCGCTATGAGGAGGGCAAGGAGGAGGACAAGCTCATCTGTCCGGGGTGCGGCGAGGAGATCGACCGCACGGCTTGACCGAAAGGGGAGGATTTCGAGTGGAGCAGACTCAGGAGAACGTCAAGGATGTGGTCGCTTCCCCGGGGGCGCGCTTCGAGGGCAGCGTCCATATCTCCGAGGAGGTGATCGTCGAGCTGACGCGAAAGACGATCCAGGGCATCCCCAACATCCAGACCACGAATACGGGCATCGCGTCCAAGTTCGGACTCGGCCGTAAGGCCGGCGAGGGAGTCCGAGTCGCCGTCGAGGAGGGGAAGGTCCCCTCCATATCCGTCGAGGCCTATGTCCTGGTCAAATACGGGCAGCGCATTCCCGACCTGGCCTGGGACGTTCAAGAGAAGATCAAGGCCAACCTGGAGCGTTACACGGGCTACACCGTCAGTTCCGTCAATATCAACGTCCAGGGAATTTATGCGGACGAGCCCATCCTTCCCGAGGAAGCGGAGGAACCGGTGGTTCCCGCCCCCTCCGAAGGGGAGGCCGTGGAGGAAGTGCTTCGGGAGGAGGGGCACCAGGAAGCGTAAGGGGTGGCTGTGAGGCGGGCCGCACAGGGCGGAGTACACCCTCTTGTTCTTTTTTCGTTTCGTACCGGGGCGTTTTTTCATGACCAGAGGTATTTTTTCGTTTTCCGGGAGTGATGTCATCGTGTACTTTTTGTGGAGGCGAACACCGCATGGCAGTATCCGGGTGTCGTATGACGGGATGGCGGACTTTATCCGCCGATTCCTGACGCGAAGATCCCAGTTCTGCAGCTTTGCTCTGAAGGATGGGGAGACGGCGCTGATGACCCTGGTGCTCTCCTCGAAGGATGGAGTCCTCGAAAGCAAGGTGGAAAACCGTTTGAATGCCGTCATGAAGCCTTTGGGTATCGCTTCCTCCGTCATCTGGTCGAGCCAGGGGAGCCCGGAGGAGGAGTGGTGCGAGATTCGTTCCGCCCTGTATCGGAGTCCCTGGGCGTGGATGGTCCTGTCCTCCGCTGTCGCGCTGGTCTTTCTCGCCGGTTGGCGAGGCCTGTTCTGGACCGCTTTCTGGGGAACGTCGGCCTGGTTTCTGGCGAAGGGGGCGGCTTTCCTTCTTTCGAGGCAGAGGGCCTTTGTCCCTTTTGCCGATCGGAGGTAGTTTTTGTCCCATACTCGGATGGCACAGGCCCGGCGCCGTGCCCGGGAACTCGCGGTTCAGCTCCTGTACTCTCTGGGCAATCGGTCCGACCAGAGTGTCGACGTGGCGTTGGATCTTTTTTGCGGCGAGGGGGGTGTTGCGGAGCCCGATCCTCCCGAGGTCAAGGAGTATCTGCGATTCCTGGCCCGAGGAGCCTGGATGCACCGCGGCGAATCGGATGACGTCCTTCTGCACGTGATTACGGGATGGCGGCCGGAACGTATCGTCTCCGTGGACCGCGCCGTACTCCGTCTTGCCGTGTTCGAGGGGTTCCTGGAGCGTTCTGTGCCCTTCGCCGTTGCGATATCGGAGGCTGTGGACATCGCCCAGACCTTCGGCACCGAGGACTCGGGGCGTTTTGTCAACGGCGTTTTGGCGCGCGTGGTCCGGCACCTGATCCCGGAGTCGGAGAGGAATAAAAAAAGCGCGGGGAAAAAGCGCGGGGAAGGACAGGATCATGGCCCCTCGGAGGCCGGAACGCTCCCAGCTGACCGTTGACGAACTGACCCTCTACATCCAGGGGCTTTTCCTCTCGGACCTCATGCTCAAGTCCCTGATCGTGGCGGGGGAAATCGCCGAGTTCAAAAGACACACAAGCGGCCATTGCTACTTCACGCTTCTGGGGAAGGAGAGCAGGGTCGCTTGCGCTATCTTCAAGCAGTACGCGGGCTTCCTTCCCCGCTGGCCCGAAAACGGCGACAGCGTGCTGGTGGAGGGGAGCGTGGGCGTCTATCCCCAGAGGGGCGTTTACCAGCTCTATGCGAAGCGCATCATCCCCGTTGGGGCCGGGGCCATCGACAGGGCCCGTCAGGAGTTGAAGGCACGGTTGACCCAGGAGGGGCTTTTTCGCCCCGAGCTGAAGCGTCCCGTTCCCGCCTACCCCGAGCGTGCGGCCATCGTTACCTCCGCGACCGGGGCGGCCCTGAGGGATGTTCTGCGTATCGCCTCGCGGCGCTATCCGCTCTGCGAGGTGTTGATCATCCCGGCTCAGGTCCAGGGTGTGGAGGCACCGGAGGGGATCGTTCGCGCCCTTGCGCGCGCTGCGCTTCTGGAGCGGCTGGATTGCGTTCTGCTGGTACGCGGCGGAGGGAGCCGGGAGGACCTGGTCCCCTTCGACGACGAACGTGTGGTCCGCGCCGTGCGTTCCTGTCCGGTCCCCGTCGTGAGCGGCGTGGGGCATGAGATCGACGAGACGTTGTGCGACCTGGCCGCCGACCTGACCGCCTCGACGCCCTCCGCCGCTGCGGAGCTGGTCTTTCCCGACCGGGGACAGATCCTGGAACGTCTGGTGCTGGTCCGTTCCCATATGGTGGGGGCCGTCCGCCGGCGTCTTGCGGAGGGGGAAAAGCGCTGCGGCGCTTTCCTCGAGGCTCTGCATTCCCATGTCTCCCGTCGTCTGGGGGAGGCGGAGGCGGAGCTCTCGTCCCGTTACCTGCGCCTCTTCTCCGGGATGCGGCTCGGTGTGTCGGAGGCGAGGAACGCCCTGTCCGTCCGCTCGGCATCCTTGGATGCCCTCTCCCCGCTGGGGGCCCTGGCGCGGGGGTTCGTGACCTGCGAGCGTAACGGTAAAAGGCTGGTTTCGGTGCGGGAGGTCTCCCATGGGGACAGGCTGGAGGTCCGGTTCGCCGACGGCAGGGTGGAGTGTGCAGCGGAAGATGTGAAGGAGGAAGGTCCTTGAGGACGATAGATTCGGTCGAATGGATTGAGGCGGATGGAGCACTGAGGCTTCTGGACCAGCGGGCCCTTCCAGGCAGGGAGGCTTATGTCGTCTGCCGTACCGTCGAGGATGTCGCCCTTGCCATCGAGAACATGACGGTGCGCGGGGCCCCGGCCATAGGGATCGCCGCCGCTTACGGCGTCGTTCTGGCGGCCGCAGGCGGGCGCGGCGCTGTCCGCGAGGCGCTCGAGCGCCTCGCGCGGACGCGTCCCACGGCGGTCAATCTTTTTGAGGCCTTGAACCGGATGCGTGCGATCCTCGAAGCGGAGCCCTCTTTGGAGGGGGAGGGGCTTGCCGGGCTGCTGCTGGACGGGGCCCTTCGCATCCATGAGGCCGACGTCGAGGCGAACCGGAGGATGGGAGCCTATGGGGCGGAGTTGCTTCCGAGGACGGCCGTGGTCCTGACCCACTGCAACGCGGGGGCCATCGCGACCGGAGGCCATGGGACCGCGCTGGGGGTGTTGCGTTCGGCCCGGGAGGCCGGAAAGACCGTTCGCGTTTATGCGGACGAGACACGTCCGCTCCTGCAGGGGGCGCGCCTGACTGTTTGGGAGCTGGCCAGGGACGGGTTCGACGTCACCCTGATCGCGGACGGGATGGCCGGGGCTCTGATGCGTACGAAGCGAGTCGATGCCGTCATCGTGGGGGCGGACCGCATCGCGGCCAACGGGGACACGGCCAACAAGATCGGGACCTATGCCCTGGCGGTGCTCGCCGCGGCGCATGGGGTCCCTTTTTACGTGGCTGCGCCCTGGAGCACGTTTGACCTCACTCTGGCCGACGGGTCTGGGATTCCGATCGAGGAACGGTCGGATGAGGAGATGCGCGGACTGCCCAACGGGCAGCGCGTGCCCGAGGCCGTGAGGGTCTGGAACCCGGCTTTCGACGTGACCCCGGCCCGTTACATCTCGGCCATTGTGACCGAGCGGGGGGTCTTTCGCCCGCCCTACATGTTTTCTTAAATGAGTCTTTTTGATTCGGGATTCCCAAGGGACAAGTCCCTTGGGTGGGGGGATGGGGGCGAAGCCCCCATGAAGTTTTTGCCTGGATTTTTGACTTTGGAGGGATCGTTTTGGAGAAGTATCACGTTGCGGATATGGCGTTAGCGGAGCATGGCTGGAACAAGATCGTTTGGGCCTGGCAGTATATGCCGTCGCTCCAGTTCCTGTACAACAAATACAAGGATGCGCAGCCCTTCAGGGGGGCGACGATCGCCGCATGCCTTCATCTGGAGGCGAAGACGGCCAATCTGTTGCTGACCCTCTCCCATCTGGGGGCTACGGTCGCCGCCTGTGGCAGCAATCCGTTGTCCACCCAGGATGACATCTGTGCGGCCCTCGCGGATAAGGGCGTGCACGTCTACAGCCACCGAGGCATGTCCACTGAGGAGTACTTCGGTTACGTGCGCACCGTCCTGGGTTATAAGCCGAACGTCATCGTGGACGACGGGGCCGACCTCGTGGCCACGATTCACCAGGAGATGCCGGAGCTGATCCCGGGCATCCTGGGCGGCTCGGAGGAGACGACCTCCGGCGTCAAGCGCCTGAGGGCCATGGCGAACGAGCGTATTTTGAAGTTCCCCATGATTGCGGTCAACGACGCGCTCAGCAAGTACCTGTTCGACAACCGTTACGGGACGGGGCAGTCGGTGTGGGACGGCTTCGTTCGCACCACGAACATGGTTGTGGCGGGCAAGACGGTTGTCGTGGTCGGCTACGGCTGGTGTGGGCGGGGCGTCGCCATGCGGGCGGCCGGACTGGGGGCCAGGGTGATCGTGACGGAGGTCGAGCCTCACAAGGCCTGCGAAGCTTTGATGGACGGCTTCGACGTGATGAGCATGGAGCAGGCGTCCCGGGTCGGGGATATCTTCCTGACCTTGACGGGCAACATCCATGTTATTCGCAGGGAGCACTTCGAGCTGATGAAGAACGGCGCCGTGCTGGGCAACGCGGGGCACTTCGACGTGGAGATCAGCAAGCCGGACCTCGCGGCCCTGGCGGACCGTGTGGAGCATCTGCGCGACAACATCGACACCTACGTCCTGAAGGATGGCCGCAGGCTGAACCTGCTGGGCGAGGGGCGCCTGACGAACCTGGCCTGCGCGGACGGGCACCCCATCGAGATCATGGACCTGAGCTTCTCGCTCCAGCTGGAGTCCGCGCTGCACGTCTACACCCACAAGATGGCCCCCGGGCTGTATGCTGTGCCCGAGGAGACGGACCGCGCCGTCATGGAGTCGAAGCTGGCGGCCCTGGGCATTAAAATCGACACGATGACGGAGGAGCAGGTCGAGTATATGAAGAGTTGGGTAGAATGAATCCATTTCGAAATCACCCGTATACTGCGTTGTTTTTGCTCGCCTCGCTCAACGTACTTTTTTGTACGCCGTCACTTCGGCTCGCAAAAGCCGCCTTGTCTACGGATGATTTGGAAATGGATTAGCAAACTGCATCTCTTGGGGTGGATTTGGCGATAGAGGAGGCATTCGAGATGGCGACGCTGTTCAAGGATGTGCTGATGCTGGACGGGGGAGGGGAGCGGGCGAAGCGTGGGCACCTGCTCGTCTCCAAGGGAAGGATTACCCAGGTCCTGGGCATCGGCGAGACGCCGCCGGGGGCAGACAAGGTCGTGGCCGGGCATGGGCGGATGGCTGTGCTGCCCGGCTTCGTCAACGCGCACACCCATGCGGCCATGACGCTTCTGAGGGGGCTCGGCGAGGAAGCGCCCCTGATGGAATGGCTGCAGAAGAAGATCTGGCCCGTCGAGGAAAAACTGACGTCCGACTACATCTACTGGGGGACCCTGTCGGCCATCCTGGAGATGCTTGCCTGTGGGACGACCTGTTTTGCCGATATGTACTTCGAGATGGACCGCGTGGCCGAGGCGGCCCTGCAATCGGGTATCCGCGCGGCGCTTTGCCGCGGCATCACGGCGGGGCCTCCCGGCAAGGTGCAGCGCTCTTTGAAGGAGAACCTGGAGCTTGCGGAGCGTTGGCATGGTCGGGAGGGGCTGTTGACCGTCCAGCTGGGGCCTCACGCACCCTACACCGTTCCCGTCGGGGACATGGAGGCGATCGTCGGGACGGCCCGGGAGCACGGGCTGGGGGTGCATTTCCATTTCCTGGAGACGGAATGGGAGCTGAACTACATCCGGGACGAGCTCAAGATGGACCCGGAGCGGTATCTCGAGGCGATGGGGCTGCTCTCGACCCCCGGGACGGTGCTGGCCCACGCGGTCTGGCTGGACCCGGCCCTCGCAGAGCGTCTGGACCTCTCCCGTGTGACGCTGGTCCACAATCCCTGCAGCAACCTCAAGCTGGGCAGCGGGGTCATGCCCCTGCAGTCGTGGCTGGGCCGGGACGTCGGCCTTGCCCTCGGCACGGACGGCGCCTCCAGTAACAACCGCCTGGACATCTGGGAGGAGATGCGAACCGCCGCGCTGCTTCATAAAGGGGTGGGGCGGGACCCCACCTGCGTCCCGGCACTGGACGTGCTGCGCATGGCGACCTACGAGGGGGCGCGTGCGTTCGGCTTCACCCGGAAGGGCATGATCCGAGAGGGCTGGGTGGCGGACCTCGTCCTGGTGGACTTGGACCGGCCGCACTACATCGGGGTGGACGAGGAGAACCTGGCTATGTACGTCGTCTATGCGGGGAGCTCCGCCGATGTCGTCGGGACGATGGTGAACGGAAAGTGGCTCTATCGCGGCGGGGACTACCCCACGCTCGACAGCCGGGAGGTCGTGCAGAAGGCCCGGGAGGCTCGGGAGGCGATTGTAAGGTAACTTCAAAATCCGGGGGAGCAAGGGAGTATGTCAAAATTCTCGCTTTCTCCCATATCTGTCGTTTATCCCGTTGTCTTGCTTGACAGAACAGAGGCGGAGCCCCGAAATTTCCGGAAGGGCTCCGCCCTTTTGACGTATTTTATTCCTTATTCCTTGGCGCCCGCATCCTCGAGCATTTTGACAATAACTTCCCTGTCCGCATAATGAGAATTTTGCCGTGCCTGTTTCAGCGCCGTTTCACCCTTTGCGGTCTTTATATGAACATCTGCCCCGGCCTTTAGCAAAACCTCGACGACAGACGGGTTCGAACTGCTTCTCGCTGCTTTTATCAGAGCGGTGGTCCCGTTGTTGTCCTTTGCATTGACGTCTGCCCCGGCCTTCAACAAAATTGAGGTGATCTCCGGACTGGGGTTGTTCCATGCAGCGTCCATCAAGGCGGTACTTCCATAGCTGTCTTTTGCGTTGACATTTGCCCCGGCTTTCAGAAGAATGCCAATGATCTCCGGGGTCGCGTTGTGGCACGCCGCCATCATCAGAACGCTGGTTCCGGTGTTGTCCTTTGCATTGACATCTGCCCCGGCCTCCAGCAAAGTTGAGACCACCTCCAGGTTCGGGCTGCTTTCCCACACCGCATGCCGCAGCGCTGTTTTGCCGTCGTTATCCCTCGCATGAACGTCCGCTCCAGCCCTCAGTAGGGCTGCAATGACGCGGGCATTGGCGTTGTGTACCGTGGCCCGGATCAGGGTTGTCCTCCCATCGTTGGTCTTCGCGTGAACGTCCGCTCCGGCCGCAAGCAGCATAGCGACAATCTCAGGACGGTTGGCTGTTGCGGCATGCATCAACGCCGTTTGTTGGCAGTTGTCCTTCTCGTTGACGTCCGCTCCGGCCGCGATCAGCATGGAGACAACCTCGGGATGGTTGACTGCGGCCTGCATCAGCGCCGTTTGTTGGCTGTCGTCTTTAGCGTTGACGTTTGCTCCGGTTTTTATTGCCCTCGAGACCGCTTCGGGAGTCCCCCTTCTGCAAAGGGCCAGAAACTCCGTGTCGGGCATCGCGAGGGCTTGGGCCGCTGCTTCGGGATCCTGGAGTATCCGGGTCATTTTCTCCCTGACTTCGGTATTTTTGTTTCTTGCCGCCCATGTCAGTGCCGTATTCCCGTTCTTGTCCTTTGCATGAACGTCTGCTTTGGCCTCGAGCAGGGTCGCGACGACCCTCGGATTGGAATTGTTGCTTACGGCCTGCATCAGCACCGTAACACCGTTTTTGTCCTTTGCATTGACATCCGCTCCGGCCGCCAATAGGACCGCGGCGACATCCGGGTTGGAGTTGTGCGCTACCGCCATTGTCAGCGGTGTGATTCCCCACTCATTTCCTTCATTGACGTTCGCTCCGGCCGCCAATAGGACCGCGGCGACATCCGGGTTGAAGTTATACGTCACCGCCATTGCCAGTGGTGTGATTCCCCGCTCATTTCCTTCATTGACGTCCGCCCCGGCCGCAAGCAGAGCTGCGGTGATGTCCGGGTTGGGGTTGTGCGTCGCTGCCATTGTCAGCGGCGTGATTCCCCGCTCATTTCCTTCATTGAGGTCCGCCCCGGCTGCAAGCAGAGCTAAGACGACCTCCGGAAGCGAGGATTTCCTTGCCGCCAACAGGAGCGCCGTTTGCTGCAATTCGTTTCGTGCATTGACGTCCGCCCCTCCTTTCAGCAGCTCCGATATGACCTTCGGGTTGGAGTTGTACATGACCGCCTGCATCAGTGCGGTCGTTCCGTGGCGATCCTGCGCATTGACGTTTGAGCCGGCTTGAATGGCTTTTGAGACGCTCTCGGAGCTTCCCGTCCTGCAAAGTTGAAGAAAATTCTCGTCGGATACCCCTGAGACCTTGTCTCCACCTGCCTCCTTCAGAATTTTTACGTTTGCCTCCCTGGCCGTGATGCTTGGGTTCTGCATCGCCCAGTCCAGAGCCGTCCTTCCCTTATAGTCCATGGCGTGAACATCAGCACCGGCTTCCAGCAGCTTTGGCAGAATCTTCGAATTCTCGTTGATTGCCGCCAGCATCAGCGCTGTAACGTCATTCTGGGCCTTCTCGTTGACGTCCGCGCCTGCCTTCAGGAGCGCCGAGACGATCTCGGGATTGGGATTTCTCTCTACAGCCAGTTTCAGTGACGTGAGGCCGAAGTTGTCCTTGGCGCTCATATCCGCTCCTGCCTTGGACAGAACCAGAATAATTTCGGGGGTCGAGCTGCACTCCGCAGCGTGCATCAACGCTGTAAAGCCGTTGAGGTCCCTGGCATTGACATCTGCCCCTTCCATCAGCAGCTTCGATGTAATCTCCGGGTTGGCATTGCGCATGGCAGCCAACATCAGTGCCGAGAGCTCCAAAAACTCGTCTCTCGCGTTGATGTCCGCACCGGCCTTCAGTAGTGTCGCGATGACCTCCGGGTTGGAATTACGCATAGCCGCATGCATCAGCGCAGTCCTTCCCTCCTTGTCCTTCGAGTGGATGTCCGCACCGGCTTTCAGCAATGTTGCTACAACCTTCGGATTTGGGTTTTTGCTTGCGGCGTGCAGTAGAATCGACAGACGTTCTTCGTCCTTTTCGTTAGCGGCGGCTTCAGCTTTCAAGAGCAGGATCATGACCTCCGGATTCGGGTTATGGGTCGCCGCCCATTCCAAGGCCGTGCATCCTCGATTGTCCTTTGCGCCGAGGTTCGCACCGGCCTCCAACAACACCGAGACGACCTTCGGATTGGGGTTGTCCCTTGCCGCCCACAGCAGGGGCGGCATGCTGTGTCGATCTTGTGGGTTGAGTTCAGCCCCTTTCATGATTGCGGTTGCCACTACCTCAGGAGTGCCCGATCTGCAGATTTTTATGAACTCCTTACCGGAGAGGGCCCAAATCGGAACCGCCGACCCCAAGAGAAACATCAGTAAGACAAACATCAATGCCATTGACGACAGCGTTAACGATAGAAAAAGTTTTCGAGAACTCCGTTTCCATGACTTCTGTTTCCATGACTTCCATGAAAAGGAAAAGAACATCTTTTTGCCGCCCTCATGAGACATGTTGGTGTCCCCCCTTTGCTTTTCTAATGGTGATGTCCGGCCCTCCCGGCCGCGTATCCGGTGCTCCAGCAGATCTGGAGGTTGAACCCGCCCGAGGGGCCGTTCAGGTCCAGAACCTCTCCGGCGAAGTAGAGGTTGTCGCAGAGCTTCGAGCGCATCGTCCCGGGCTCTATCTCCTTCAGGGACACCCCGCCGCGGGTGACGATGGCGTGGTTGAAGCCCCAGAGTCCGTTGATGGTCAGGACGATGTTCTTCAGCAAGGCCGCGAGGTCCGATCGCTCCTCCGGGGAGACGTAGGCCGCGGGCTTGTCCGAAGGGACGTCCGAGAGCTCCAGGATCAGCGGGATGAGCGGCCCCGGAACCAGGCCGCGCAGCGCCCCTGCGAAGAGGAGCCCGGAGCGCTGCTCGAGGTCGCGTGCCACGCGGTCCGTGAGCTGCCGCAGGTCCAGCGCCGGCTTCAGGTCGATGGAAAACCGCACCGTCCCCCTGGCCATCCAGTCGGGGACGCGGGAGCTGAGCTCCATGACGATGGGGCCGCTGACCCCGAAGTTCGTGAACTCCATCTCCCCAAAGCGTTCCTCGGCCTTTTCCCCGTTCACCGTCACGGTGAGGCGGACGTTGCGCAGGTTGTAGCCCCGCGCCAGTTTGACCCAGGTCTCCTGCGTCCTAACGGGGACGAGGGCCGGGGTCGGCTCCACCACCGTATGCCCCGCCTGGGCCGCGAAGCGGTAGCCGTCCCCGGTGGAGCCCGTCCTGGGGTAGGATTTTCCGCCCGTCGTCACGATGTAGCGCTCGGCCTCCAGCTCCTCTATCGCCGTGACGAGGCGCTCGACGCGCCCGTTCCTGATCTTCAACGAGCGGACCGGCGACTCCCTCAGGATGCGCACCCCGCCCTTCTTGCAGAGGATCAGGAG
>CAJPSE010000010.1 GCA_905373185.1 uncultured Fretibacterium sp. | reverse complement strand
CGGTGGGACGCCACAGGGGCGCGGGGCTGGGCGGAGGGCACGACGAGCGCGAGCAGACGCTGAACCAGCTCCTGGTGGAGCTGGACGGCTTTGACGACACCAGCAGCACCATCCTCATCGCGGCAACGAACCGGCCCGACATCCTGGACCCGGCGCTTCTGCGCCCCGGCCGTTTCGACCGTCACATCGTGGTGGACCGCCCGGACGTCAACGGCCGCGAGGAGATCCTGAAGGTACACATGAAGGGCAAGAAGTTCTCGGACGACGTGGACACCGGCATCCTGGCGCGGCGGACGCCCGGCTTTGTGGGGGCGGACCTGGCGAACCTCATCAACGAGGCGGCGCTGCTTGCGGCGCGTCACGACAAGAACCGCATCGGCATGGAGGAGCTTGAGGAAGGGATCGAGCGCGTGATGGCGGGGCCTGAGCGGCGAAGCCGGCTCATCAGCGATCGGGAGAAGAAGATCATCGCCTACCACGAGGTGGGGCACGCCATCGTCGCGAAGGTGCTGCCGGACAGCGACCCGGTGCACAAGATATCCATCATCCCGCGCGGGCACGCCGCGCTGGGCTACACGCTGCAGCTGCCGGAGGAGGACCGGTTCCTCCGGTCCAGGTCCGACCTCCTGAACCGGATATCCATCCTGCTCAGTGGGCGCGTGGCGGAGGAGATCGTGTTCGGCGACGTCACGAGCGGCGCGGCCAACGACCTGGAGCGCTCCACCCAGACGGCCCGCCAGATGGTGACGGAGCTGGGCATGAGCGAGAGGCTGGGGCTGGTGAAGCTGGGCAACAAGCACGAGGAGATCTTCCTGGGCCGGGACATCTCCGAGGAGCGAAACTACAGCGAGGAGATCGCCTACGCCATCGACCAGGAGGTCAAGGCGATCGTCGATTCCTGCTACGACAAGGCGCGTGCGATCCTCGAGGAGCACCGTGAGCTCATGGACCGGATCGCGGGGATACTCCTGGAGCGCGAGGTCCTGGATCGGTCGGAGTTCGACGTCCTGATGGAGGGGGGGGAGCTGCCCCCCAAGTCGGCGAAGAAGGCCGAGGACGCGAAGCCCGCGGCGGATGGCGACGCGAAGGCGCCGGACGGTGCCCCCGAAAAGGGAGAGGACCTGCCGCCACCCCTGCCGGAGAACAGGGTGGACGGCCTGCCGAAGGACGGCCTCCTGGGTTGAAGGGAACTCTTGTAATGCCCCCTCTCTTTGAGGGGGCATTTTTGTGGAGCGGCTTCGCTGGAAGAAGAACGCGGACAGGTGGACAGGGTCTTACGTCGGATGCACGAATCGTGTGACCGCCGTGCCTCGCGGCCATTCGCGCGCCGGAGGTACGGTATCTTTTCCCGCCCTTCTGTTGTAAGATGTCCTCGGACAGCGTGCAAGGCCGCTGGGAGGAGGCTTCACTTGATACAAAAAAACTTTATCCTGCACTCGGAGTGGCCGCCGGCGGGCGACCAGCCGGAGGCCATCGAAGCCCTGAGGCGAGGCCTCGATGCCGGGCAGCGCTTTCAGACGCTGATGGGCGTCACGGGCAGTGGCAAGACCTTTACGATGGCCAACCTCATCGCCGCGGCGAACCGGCCGGCCCTCGTCCTGGCGCACAACAAGACGCTGGCGGCGCAGCTCTACAGCGAGTTCAAGCAGTTCTTTCCGGAGAACGCCGTCCACTATTTCGTCTCCTACTACGATTACTACCAGCCGGAGGCCTACATCCCGTCGAGCGACACCTACATCGAAAAGGACGCCTCCATCAACGACCGCATCGAGCGCCTGCGCCTGGCGGCCACGAAGGCCCTGATCGAGCGGCGGGACGTGTTGGTCGTCGCGAGTGTCTCCTGCATCTACGGTCTGGGCAAGCGCGACAACTACGAAAACGCCATCTTCTCCTTCAAGGAGGGGGACCGCGTGGAGCACCGCACCTTCCTGGAGCGCCTGCTGGAGAACTACTACGAGCGCAACGACACGTCGCTCGAGCCGGGTAAGTTCCGCGTGCGGGGCGACACCATCGAGATATTTCCGGCCTACGCCGAGACCTGCATCCGCGTGTCGTTCTTCGACGACGAGATCGAGCGCATCGACCAGGTGGACCCCCTGAGGGGGACGTCGGTGGAGCACACGCCGGAGGCCTCGATCTTCCCCGCGCAGCACTACGTCACGCAGACGGACGCCATCGCGCGCTCCCTCCCCCTGATCCAGGAGGAGCTGGAGCGGATGGAAAGGCGCTTCAACGAGGCGAACAAGCCCCTGGAGGCGGAGCGCATCCGGATGCGCACGCGCTACGACATGGAGATGCTGGGGGAGGTGGGGTACTGCTCCGGGATCGAGAACTACTCGGTCTACCTGGACGGACGAAAGCACGGAGAGCCGCCGGGCACGCTGATCGACTTCTTCCCGGAGGACTTTCTGCTGTTCGTGGACGAGTCGCACATCACGCTGCCCCAGGTTCGGGGCATGTTCAACGGCGACCGGGCGCGCAAGACCGTGCTGGTGGAGAACGGGTTTCGCCTGCCCTCCTGCCTGGACAACCGCCCCCTCCAGTGGGACGAGTTCAAGGAGCACATGCGCCAGGCCGTGTTCGTTTCTGCCACGCCGGGGGACTACGAGGTGGAGGTCTCCTCTCAGGTGGTGGAGCAGGTGATCCGGCCCACGGGCGTCCCGGACCCGATGGTGGAGGTCCTGCCGGCCCGAACTCAGGTGGACGACCTGGTGGAGAGGCTGCGGGGTGTGACGGAGCGCGGAGAGCGGGCGCTGGTCCTGACGCTGACGAAGCGCTCCTCCGAGGACCTGGCGGACTACCTGAGCGAGCTGAAGTTCAAGGTCAAGTACATCCATTCGGAGCTCAACACCTTTGAGCGGGCGGAACTGATCCACGGCCTGCGCGTGGGCGACGTGCAGGTGCTGGTGGGCATCAACCTGCTTCGGGAGGGGATGGACCTGCCGGAGGTGACGCTGGTGGCCATCCTGGACGCGGACCGCGAGGGGTATCTGCGCTCCTACCGCTCCCTGATTCAGATCATGGGGCGGGCGGCCCGGAACGTGGACAGCAGGGTGCTGCTCTACGCGGACGTGGAAACGGAGAGCATCACCCGCGCCGTGAAGGAAACCCGGCGGCGGCGGGAGCTGCAGATGGCGTTCAACGAGAAACACGGCATCGTTCCCCGCAGCGTGGAGAAGGAGGTCACGACCCTTCTGCCCCCGGAGCTCCTGGAGGCCTATCGGCTGGATGGTGTCGGGGCGAAGGAGGGAGAGGCGGCCCCGGCGAAGCCTGAGATGTCCGTCAAGGAGATGGAGCGCGCCATGTGGGAGGCTGTGGAGCGCCTGGACTTTGAGCGCGCAGCGGCGCTGCGGGACCTGATCGTGGAGGAGCGGGGGGGCAGCGTGGAGCGTAAGCCCTCGCCCAGGGGGTTTCGCTCCCGCCCCCGCCGCGCGCGGGAGAGGACGCGGAAATAAGGCGTCCGGCTGTACATAAGGGGGAAAAAACGGCATGTTGAAGGAAACGCTCCTGGTGGTGGATTGTCAGTACGACTTCATTGACGGATCGCTGGCCTGCTGCGGCGCGGAGGACGCGGTGAGAAACGCCGTGGACTACATCAACGCGCACCCGGACGTTCGGGTGCTCTACTCGGCGGACTGGCATGGAAAAGGGCACTGCAGCTTCAGGGAAAACGGCGGCCAGTGGCCGGAACACTGCGTTGCCGGCGAGCGCGGCAGCGCGATCCACGAGGCCTTCACGCGGGACGTGGCACGCGCCGGGCAGTGGCCGGGGGAGGGGAACGTCTACCACAAGGGAACGGACGACGGCCGGGAGGAGTACTCCGCCTTCGAGGCGCGGAACGCGGCGGGGCGGACCGTGGGACAGGACGCGGGAGAGCGCGTTGTCGTCTGCGGCATCGCGAGCGAGTTCTGCGTGCGGGAGAGCGTGCTGGACCTCCTGAGGGCGGGGCGCAGGGTGACGCTCCTGGCGGACGCCGTCGGGTACGTGAACGCTGCGAAGCACCGTGAGAACCTGGCGGACCTCGAGGCGCAGGGCGCGACGATCGCCTGAACCCCGTCCCCACTCTACTGTATACTTCGTTGTTTTCGTTCGTCTTGCTCGACGTACCGTGATGTACGCCTTTGCTGCGGCTCGCAAAAGTCGCTTCGCCTGCGAAGGGTTTTTAAATGGAATGAGACGCAGGACACAGGTCGAGACAGTTGGTTGTGGTTTGATTCAGAACCCTTTGCGTCAATTTGCGTCAATCTGTGTCAAACTGGAGACGGGGGACGGATTTGAATCCGTCCCCCGTCTCCAGTTTGACAGGTAGCGTTTTTTCAAAGGAGATACGAACGGCCTGCAAAGAGGAGGGGGTGTATCCCGTATTGTCTCAAAGGAAGGTCATGAGAAATTGAGAGGCCAGCACGACCAACACCAAGGCAACGGGATAGGTTGCGGCGTAGGAGGCCGCCACGTCGTCCGTCTTGGCCACGTTGATCAACGCGCCCAACGCCGGAGTGCTGGTCATGCCGCCAGTGATCGCGCCCAGGTTGTTGAGCAGGCAGAGCTTGACGACGTGTTTGGCGATGAAGTAGCCGACCAATAAGGGGACGGTCGTCATCAGGGCACCGTAGAGGAACAGGATCAGGCCATATTCCCGAACGATGTCAACGAAGCCGGACCCGCCGGGCACGCCCGCCCCGATCAGGAACATCACGAGCCCAAACTCGCGAAATGCCTTGAGGAATCCCGCGCTGATCCGCATGTTGATCCGCCCGATCCGGCCAAAATGCCCCAGGATCAACCCCACGATGAGAGCTCCGCCCGTGTTCCCGAGCGAGAAGTGCGTTCCGAGAGGGAGGGGGAGCCGAACTTTGCCCAGCAAAATCCCCAAAACGACAGCCAAAGAAAGAGGACCGAGGCCGATGGGGTCAATGTCGAGCAGATTTTTTTGCGCATTTCCCTCCTGCCGGCGGTCTGGTGTAAACTCCAGTGGCTGGCCCGATGCGGCGTTGATCTTCTTTTGTTCCTCCAAGATGTTTGCTTTGACGAGCTTTGGGACGATCTGCACAAAGAGCACGACGCCGACAACTCCGAAAGGGTACCCAATGGCGTGGCCCACCGTGACCTCATTCAGAAGAAACTCGTTCGAGCGAACGATGTCCTGTGCTGCGGCGAAGCCGGGCGTTGTGGTTAAGGCTCCTGAGAGTATGCCGACGCCCATGGCCGAGTCTACGCTGGTCAGCAGGATTACCGCCGCGCACGTCAGGGCGCCGCTTCCGATGATGATCAATCCCAGAAAAGCATAGGATTTGACGTTTTTTTTGAGGTTGTGAAAGAAATTGGGGCCTGCAATAAACCCGACGGAAGTCACGAAACAGAGCAAACCCATTTCCTGAATGAGGGACATGCTGTGCTGCATGAATCCGCTTGAGACGGTAATGATTCCCATCTGGCGGAGGAGAGAAGCGTCTGAGTAAGCGAAGTGCCCAAAAAACAATGCGCTCAGAAAGACGCCCGCCGTTCCCAACTCCACGCCTTTGACCTTGATATCTCCCAATAGATATCCGATGAAGGTTATGCAGAATATGATGAACATCATGCTGCGGCAACTTGAAAAGACGATCTCTTGAAAATAAGCCATCGATAGTTCCTCCGGGATGAGATTTAGATGAAGAGCCTTTATGAAAGGAGCTGTTAAACCTTGCGCATGGAGGAAGGTCAAGCCCTGGGCTTTGTGCTGGTCATGACAGGGATGCGCCAACTGACCACAATTGTCGGGAGGCGCTGAAAATTCAACTGAAAGATGCCGCAGGGACGAAGGGGTTGTCGCGCGGGGATTGCCTGAGTGGGGACGGCGGGCTCCCGCCGTCCCAGTCCGATCAGTCGAATCTTACAGGCGTTGTCCGATGGATGGTTGGGCTGTACTTATCCTGACGATCCGCGCTTCTGTCGATCTCACTTTACGGCTTGGAGGTAAGGCACAAGATAGCCGAAGGTGAACAGCGCGAACATAAAGATCGAGAACGCAATGTGAAATTTGTAAGCGCCCATGGTTTTGCGCATCTCGACGACGTCTTTTTCGGACTCCGGAACGATAAAGAGCCTCTCCCTCTCGGCGATTTCTTCCGGCGTGGGCTTTGCCAGGGCGTTTCCCACCACCATTCCTATGATGGACAGGTAAATGCCCACGAAAAAGGAATCCAGGAAAAAGGGAACGGTCACGCCCCATACGCTGGTGGCCAGGCGGACCCCAAAACAGCCGATAAAGCCAAGAAGCATGCTTAAGAAAGCGCCTTTTTCCGACAGCCTTTTGCTCCAAATGGCTGCGAACGACACGAGTCCCCATGACCCCGCGATGACCGTCCCGCCGAAGTACATGATCCAGAAGATGCGGTTTGCGAAAAACGCCATGGCCAAAACCACTAAGCTTACAAGGAACATGCCGATACGGGATATCTTCAGTTTTTCTTTTTCCGGTTTGTCGTCCAGAGTCAAAATGTCGTTGATAAAAGAGAATCCCACCAGAGCGAGAAAATTGGAGGCGGATGAAATCCCTGCGGACAATATCCCCGTAAGCAGGATGACGCCGATGGTCGTAGGCACCAAGTTCATTGCGCCCCAAATCATCGTATCGGAGCCGAGTCCGGGTTTTACGCTGGCCACGAATACGGCGGCAAAATACAAGAAGATCGTCGTGGTGATCACTCCCATGGAGGCCCAAATAGCGGAACGGAGGACGGTGTGTTCGTTTTTCGCCATCATGTAACGGGAGGTTTGCCAGGGGCTGACCATGACGACCAGCATCCACACGATGCCGTAGGTAATGGCCCAAAGGGTCGTCTCGCCGGTTTTGGCTACGAAGTCCGGATTGCCGGCAGCGCTGATAATTCCTGGAATGGCCTGGAAGTTGGCCAAATTGCCGATGGCGGTATACCACCCACCCGCAGCCATCACGATACTGGGGACCGTGATGATGGCTGCGGACAAGAACACCAAAAACATCATCGTATCGGTCACGAGCACCCCAGGAGAGCCGGAGACGATCGTGAAGATCGTAAACGACAGCCACGCGATCAGAATGGATGCCCATTCCGGCAGCCCGGTAATGTTCATCATGAGCGAGGTGATGCCGCGCGTCGCCGACAGCATGTATGCGGAGACGGCAATAATGCACGTGATTCCAGCCAGCTTCCGCATACGCTTGGAATGGAACCTCCGCCCATAGAACTCGGGCAACGTCAGGGTCTTGCTTCGGCGAATGTAGCGGCCAAAGAAATTGGCCCCATAGATGTAGCCGCAGGCCTGTATAAGACCGACGATGCAAATGGCGATAAACCCGCCGCTTGCCGCCTCTCCGGTATCTCCCAGGAAAGCACCCGTGCTCAAGAATGAGGCGACGAGCGATCCGACGATCAAGAGGACCGGAGCGTTCCGTCCTGCAACGTAGTAATCGTTGATGTCCTTAACTTTTCGCCCTACGATGACGCCTACGGTAATGTAGAGCACCATAGCCACTGCGATGCCTGTGATGAAAATACTGTGCATCCGGGGTTCGTCCTTTCTTTGATTTCCAACGCAAGTCCGGGCCTGTTGTCCGGTGAACTTGCAGCCGTTGGCCTCTCCGGTCGAAGGCGGATGCTGAGGGCAGACGATCTCTGTAGGAAATAGTTTCGATCTTGTATCGCTGCCGACAGCGTTACGGAGGGGACGACAAGTGGTGTATGACTCGGAAGGCGCGTTGAACCGGACCGCCAGATTGCGGATAAGGCCTCGCCATGGGCTGAAGGGACCCGAGGTCGATGGCCGTTCGGCAAGTTTTATCCTCCTCTGCGTTTTTCGGCCGCAGTTCCTTTCGTTACTATCCGTCTTCCGTTGGAGAATTCAATCCTGTGCCTGGACTGTTCCATCCCTTTACGCCATAGGTATCGTACTCTCGCTTGACGGCGATTCGATACATGACGCCGGTGGCAATCAGACAAACGCCGGCCCATATACAGAAGATCATCTCAGCCATGGGAAGCCTCCTCTACATTATCAAGAATATCTTTTTCCGATGCGTCTGAACGAGAAACGGTGACCGCACTTTTTTAAACGGCAGAGCATTGAGTGGAAATTTTAAGAATACACAAACATTTTTCTTTGAAAGTGCGGTCACTGCAACTGCTACAAGCCCATTGCGCTTACTTTGATAAGCCCTTTTAGGGCTTCCGGGCTCAGACCCCCTCAGGGTGGATCATGATCTTGATGGCTTCGCGCTTCTGGAACGTCTCGAATGCCTTTTCCATATCCTTCAAGGCGTAGTGATGCGTGATCATCGGCGTGACTTCAACCCGTCCATCCTGAATCAGATCTAGGCATTCACGGAACTCTTCCCGCGTGTAACAGATCGTTCCCCGAATGTCAATCTCGCTACGCACGACCTTGCCCAAATTGACCGGCGGGTCCGAGTGGAACAGGCCTGTGATGTAGTAGGAACCGCTCTTTTTTATGGAGTTCATGGCCGTTTCAACAAGTGCTGCCGCTCCTGCACAATCATGCACGAAATCCAACATCTCGCCGCCTGTGATCTCCTTCACCCTTTCGACGGGGTCCTCTTCCGAGTTGTTGATGATATCCGTCGCGCCGAGTTTTAGCGCCATTTGCAAGCGATCTTTGTCGCAGGCCGCTCCGAGCACGATGATCTTCCGGGCGCCGCGCAGCTTCAACAACTGGGTTGCATACAGCCCGATTGGTCCGGGGCCGAGGACCATCACCGTATCCTTTGAGGTGAGGGGCATTTTTTTGACCGTGCGGTAAGCGGAGGCAACGGGATCGACCGCTGCGCCAAAGTCATAGCTTGTGGTGTCGCGCAGTTTTACCAGAACTTTGGCGGGAACGCGAACGTACTCCGCAAAAGCGCCGTTTACGTGAATCCCCGTCTCGATCAGGCGATCGCAAAGCGGTTCGTTCCCTTCGATACAGAATTTGCAGTTGCCGCAGCCGATCACGATGCAGGCACTGACCCGATCGCCAACCTTCCATCCCTCAACTTTGGCCCCCGTCTCGACGATGTCCCCCGCAAACTCGTGTCCGGGAATCAAAGGCCATGGAACCTCTCGTGTGCCTGCTAAAATCGGACCATCCGTTCCGCAGAATCCAACCGACTTCACCTTGACGACGACGTCGTCCTCACGACATTTCGGTTCAGGTACGTCTTTGATGACAAAACCAGGACCACTGTGTTCTTTTACGACGGCTAGCATCTCGCTTATGCTCCTTTCCAAAAAATGATTTCCGTAACAAGCGCCGGAGAAAGTCCGGAGAAGAGGCGAGGACGATTTGTATGAAGCGGTTCATGCCACGTGAGCAACTTCCCGACAAGGCCGCGTGCAAGCGTTTGTCGTCGTTAGGGGACCCCGCAGCGATGTCCTTTATGGAATTCTGCTGAATTTTCAAAACCTTATCCAGATAAGCCGCTCTGCCTTGGGCATGGTTGCCGAAATCCTCAAAATATCGTCTTGAGCGCCTGCAGCCGTTTGCGCTCATGAAATGGGATTGGTTGTCCTCGTCCGTGTCATGAATATCTCAGGCGTCCTCCGGTGCAACGCCAATCTGTCAATCGACGATAACGCCTTCCCCGACATTCGCCGTGCGTCCGTGCTCGCTTCTTTGTACAAACACCTCCTTTGCTAAAACCGTCTGCTGAAATCTGTGCCTGCGCTCAACGGGCCCTCTTTCTGGGGGACCATTCAATCATCGTGTCTCAAAATTACAAAGGGATTCCTCAAGGTGCGTCCATGATATACCTTCCTGCAACGGTAAGGTCAAGAATCCGTCTTTGCCCGTGCGATTGCTCGACGGCGATGTCCTCCGGCGAGGTCCTTTTTTGGATAGCATCTGGCGTGGAGTGGGAGCGGGGGCATTGCCGCGAAAGAGAGGCGAGGTCATGAAGCTGCCACTGGACGGGAAGACGAGTCTCCGGTAAGCACAGCTCAGTAGTTGGCGAAGGGCCGTGTCTCTTGCGATCCGAGCGTTGGCAAACGGCATGGCGGCGCCTTGGCACGACAGTCTCTTGAGCCTAATTCGGTATTGGCGGGGCGGTTTGACATTACCCCTGCGGGAAGCCATAGAATCGTCAATCAATAGGGGATCCAAGCAGCATAGTGCTGTAACAGAGCGATGGGCTTCTTGAAAAGGAGTGGATAACGTGAAAAAGGACCCGGGGTTTGTGCATCCCTATATGCCCAATAGCGTCCCTGCCATTAAGAAAGCCATGCTGGACGAGATTGGAGTCGAGAGCGTGGAGGCCATCTACAAGAGTTTGATCCCTGACGATCTTCTGTACAAGGAGCGCCTGGACCTGCCGGAACCTATCGGAAGCGAGTACGAGTTGAAGAGGCACGTCATGGGCATCCTGAACAAAAACGTTACGACGGACGAGTACATCAGTTTTCTTGGTGCAGGATGCTACAGGCACCAGGTCCCCGCCCTCTGCGACGAGATCAACTCAAGGGGCGAATTCTTGACGGCCTATTGTGGAGACACGTATTCGGATCACGGAAAAATGCAGGCGATCTTTGAATATTGCAGCATGATGGGGGAACTGCTCGATGCGGAAGTGGTTAGCTATACCACTTACGACGCATCGCAATCCGTCGCTTCGTCGCTGCGTATGGCGCTCCGCATCAAGGAAGCCGAAGGGCGTTCCAAGGATACGCTTTTGATCCCTTCTACGATGAACCCTGAGATCGTCTCTCAGGTCACCCAGTACGTCGGAAGGTCGATTAAAATTATTAAGGTGGAGTGTGACAAAAAGTCCGGCCTCATGGATTTAGCGGACCTCTCCGCGAAGCTGAAGGAGAACAAGACGGCGGCTGTCTTCTATGAAAACCCCTCCTATCTGGGCTTTTTTGAAACGCAGGCGGAGGGCATTGCGGACAGGGCTCATCAATACGATGCCTTGTGTGTCGCTCAGCCGGAAACCGCTTCGCTCGGCATCGTAGAGAGCCCCTTGAACCTGGGGGCGGACCTGGTTTGCGGGGATATCCAGCCGTTGGGGATGCACGTGCAGTTTGGAGGCGGTCAGGCAGGCTTCATCGCCTGTCAGCAGAAACAGGAATATGTCGAACAGTTCCCAACGTATATGTACGGTATTGCAAAGACGAAGCAGGAAGGACGATTTGGCTGGGGACGGGCGATGAACTATCGCTGTTCGCACGGCAGCCGCGAGAACGCCAATGAGTACTTTGGCACCGAAACAGGGCTTTGGGCGATCACTGCCGCCGTTTATCTGGCCAGCATGGGGCCGAAGGGCATGTATGAGCTTGGAGAATCCATCGTTCAAAAGACGAAGTACGCCATCTTGGAGTTGAGCGAAGTTCAGGGCCTTAAGGGCAACTTGTTCGGAGGCGCGAACTTTCAGGAGTTTGTCGTTAATTTTGATGAGACGGGAAAAAGCGTTGCCGAGATCAACGGGGCGCTGCTGGAGAAGGGGATATTCGGTGGCAAGGACCTCAGCGGCGACTTCCCACAACTCGGCCAGAGCGCGCTTTATTGCATCTCGGAGCTGACTTCGGAGGAAGACGTGCAGGCCTTAAAGTCGGCTCTTGCTGAGATCGCGCGGAGGTAGGGAAGAATGGGCAAATTCAGGAGAAACAGGGACTTTCATGAAGCGCGGTGGGATGAACCCATTATCCTGGAGTTGGGCAATCGGGGAGAACGCGGTATCCTCATCCCGCAGGCCTCGGAACATGTCAGGGATAAAGCGGGGCGCGTCGAAGACCTGGTGCCGGAGTGCCTGAGGAGAAAAAGCGCTCCCGCCCTTCCGGAAATGTCGCAGATGCAGGTGCTCCGCCATTATATGCGGCTGTCGCAGGAGACGCTGGGCACGGACCTCAACATCGACATCGGCCTGGGGACCTGTACGATGAAGTACAGCCCCAAGATCAACGAACAATTCGTGCGTTCCCCAAAGCTGATGGAACTCCATCCTTATCAGGACGAGAGCACGCTCCAGGGTATTCTGGAGATCATGTATAAAGTGTCGCAGTACCTCAAAGCGATATCCGGCATGAGCTGCGTGAGCCTTCAGCCCTCTGGAGGAAGTCAGGCCATTTTTGCCAACGTTGAGACGATTCGCGCCTACCATGAGGACAATGGAGAGGGGAAGCTGAGGAATGAGATCATCACCACGATCCTGTCCCATCCCGCAAACCCTGGCGCTGCGGCGACGCTGGGATATAAGGTGATCACGCTTTTCCCGGGACAGGACGGCCTCCCTGACGTTGAAGCGCTAAAAGCGGCTCTTTCGGAGCACACTGCAGCCCTGATGCTTACCAATCCTGAAGATACGGGTATCTATAACGATAAAATTCGAGGGTTTGTGGACGCCGTGCATGAGGTCGGAGGGCTGTGCGCTTATGATCAGGCGAACTTGAACGGCGTGTTCGGGATTACCCGCGCGCGGGATGCAGGCTTCGATATGTGCCATTACAACCTGCACAAGTCCTTCTCCTCCCCCCATGGCTGCCAGGGGCCTTGCGCAGGAGCGCAGTGCGTCAGTGAAAAGCTTGCTAAATTCGTGGCCGTACCGACGGTGGAGTTTGACGGAAAAAAGTACTACCTTGATTACCGCCGTCCCGACAGCATAGGCAAGCTGCGAAAATTCTACGGGGTGCCGGCTGTTCTGGTCAGGGTCTATGCCTACATTCGTTCCCTCGGCCCTGACGGGATGAAGGAAATCGGAGAGTTGTCCATCCTGAACAACAACTACATGCTGAAGAAACTTCTGACGATCAAAGGGCTTTCAATGCCCTGGGCGGAGGGAAAATTCCGCATGGAGCAGGCACGGCTGAGCTGGGAGCAGTTGACGCAGGATACGGGAGTCACTACGGACGATATCTGCCGGAGGATCGTGGATTATGGTTTTCAGGACTATTTTTCAAGTCATCATCCGAGGGTGATCCCTGAGCCGTTTACCCCTGAGCCGGTGGAGACGTACTCCAAGGATGATATCGACGAGTTCGTCGAGGCGTTCCGCTCCATCGCCGAGGAGGCCTATACGGACCCTGAGGTGGTGAGGACGGCTCCACACAAAGCGGCGCTTGCGACGCAGATCGATGAGGCTTACATGACGGAATGGGATAAGTTTGCCACGACATGGCGAGCATATAATAAGTACCTCAGGGATAAGTGAAGCTTCAGGAGCGTATTTTCAAACATTCATAACCACTGGGAGGAAGACGAGAATAATGACCAGTTTTATCGGCGCGGACCAGACGTGGGTGTTGTTTGCTATCCTTACGGCGATTGCGGCGTTGAGCATCCAGTTGGAACATAACTATAAGTGGGCTTCCAGAGTGACAGGCTGTGTGCTCGCCTTGATCGGCGCGATGATCCTGTCCAACCTGAACGTCATCCCCCTGGACGCACCGGCCTACGATTTCGTCTGGAGCTATGTCGTCCCGCTGTCCATCCCCCTCCTGCTCTTTAACGCAAACATCAGAAGGACATGGAAGGACAGCGGTCGCCTGCTGGTCATCTACTTGATCAGCGGCATCGGGACGATCCTGGGCGCCTTTATCGGCTATTTCCTGCTGAAGGATCTCGTCAAGGACCTGGGGATTGCCGTGACCATGATGATCGGCACCTACACGGGCGGCAGCGTCAACCTGGTCGCCATGGCGGATGCCTATAAAGCCCCGGCCGATCTGGTCTCCTCCTCGGTGGTTGCGGACAACCTCTTGATGGCCTTGTACTTCTTTGCGCTGATCGCGGCTTCAGGCTCGAAGTTCTTCCTGAAGAACTACAAGCATCCCCTGATCGACGCGGTGGCGGCCAGGAGCGACGGCGATCGGGGCGCGGCGTCCTATTGGGTCGCGAAGCCGGTCGCCCTGAAGGACGTCGCAAGTTCGGTGGCGTTGTCCTTCGTGATCGTCGCTCTGTCGACGGTGATCGCGGACTGTTTTTCGGCAGCAATCGCGAAGGACAGCTTTGCCAAAGCCCTTATCAACGGACTATTGGGAAATAAATATCTGGTCATGACGACAGTAACCGTCCTGATCGCGACGGCGTTTCCAGGGTTTGTTGGCGGCATTGCCGGAGCGCAGGAGATCGGGACCTTTCTGATCCACATCTTCTTTACGGTGATCGGCGTTCCCGCTTCCATTCGTTTGATCGTGACTCAGGCGCCGCTCCTCCTGCTCTTCTGCACGATCATCGTCGCCACGAACATGATCGTTTCCTTTAGCGTCGGGAAACTGTTCGGCTTCACCCTTGAAGAGATCGTCATCGCATCGAACGCCAACGTCGGCGGCCCTACGACGTCGGCGGCCATGGCCATCTCCAAGGGGTGGACCGAACTCGTCGTCCCCGCTATCCTGGTGGGGACCCTGGGGTATGTCCTTGGCAACTACTACGGCGTCTTTGCCGGGACCTGCCTTGGGCTGTAGGCACGACGAAAACCTCATGTGCCGATCTCAGGGGCTCGATTGCGGAGCCCCTTTTATTTCACCTTAAGGTGTAAGAGGTGATGCCATGAAACGATTGGGACTGATCGTCAATCCCATAGCAGGAATTGGTGGCAAGGTTGGGTTAAAGGGCTCCGATGGGGTCGATACCCTGCAGCGTGCGCTTCTCCTCGGCGGCGAATTTGAGAGTGGGAAGAAGGCCTCGGTAGCGCTTACGCAGCTCGGTACACTGAATAAGGGGTTTGAACTGTATACCTGTTCCGGTGCGATGGGGGCGGAGGCCTGTCAGCGGGTTGGGCTTCCCTGTACGGTAGTGGGAGAGCCCTGCGTCACTCACACAGGGCCCGGGGACACGATGCGGGCGGCCAGGGCCCTCCAGAGGCTCGACCTTGATCTGCTTCTGTTTGCAGGGGGCGACGGCACCGCGCGGGACATCCTGAAGGCGGTGGGACAGGAGGTAACGGTGCTGGGTATCCCGACAGGATGCAAGATACACTCCGGCGTCTATGCGCTTACGCCACAGGCTGCAGGCCTGCTCGCCCGTCAATGCGTGCAGGGGCGAATCCATAGGGCCAAAGAGGCCGAGGTCATGGACATCGATGAGGACCTGTTCAGGCATGGCGTCGTCCAGGCGCGGCTCTATGGTTACCTCAAAATTCCGGACGACGAGGCCCTGGTGCAACGCACAAAGATCGGCGGCTCCGGAAGCTCTTCGGTTGAAGCGTTGGCACGATTCGTTGCAGGCCAATGGCAGAACGACACGCTTTATATCGTCGGGACAGGCTCGACGACGGCCGCTGTGATGCGGGAGCTCGGTCTGCCCAACACGTTGCTTGGAGTTGATCTGGTTTACGACAAAAGGGTCGTCGCCCTCGATTGTACGGAAAAGCGAATCCTTGAGGCAGTGCAGGAGTATGACAGGGTCAAAATTATCGTGACGATCATCGGAGGGCAAGGCTGTCTCTTTGGTCGCGGAAATCAGCAGATCAGTGCAGAAGTGCTCCGCAGGGTCGGAAGGGACAACGTTATCGTTGCGGCAGGCCGTGATAAAGTGCTCTCCTTGAAGGGCCGCCCATTGTACGTCGATACGGGCGACGAGGAAGTGGATCGCTCTCTGGCAGGATATATGAAAGTCGTTATCGGCTGCGAAGAGTTTACGGTGTTGAAGGTGGCCGGGGTTGCACTTTGACGATCAGGAACCGCATTTGTATCATCAATAGATGATTTTGCAAGGGACGGGCTCTGCCCCAAATCCACAGGTTGCGATGGCTTTATCGGCGCTCAAGCCCGTCGTTGTACAGGTTAAGCCGATACTGACCTTTCACCCGTCAGGTGCAGCAGAAAATGTGCAAAACCGGTTTCCGACGCACGTTAAAAACTTTGCCTGTGGTTTGGGGTCTGCAACTCAACGTGGACGGTGAAGATGATGACGGTCAACAAAGATAAGTACACCATTGGACAAATGGCGAAGCTTTGCAACGTCTCGACAAAACAGCTGCGCTTTTACGACGAGCGCGGTCTGGTCACGCCCGCTTACAGAGATGAGATAAATGGATATCGCTACTACGAACGCCGACAGATCGAGGAAATCCTTCTTCTGTCAGAGCTGAAGCAATACAATTTTTCCCTGGAGAAGATCGGAAGGCTGCTCCGTAACAGGGAGCTGAATCCATTGCAAAAGGAGCTGGAACAACAGCTTTATGAACTTCGCAGGGAGAGAAAGGACATTATGGCAAAGTACGATTCCATCATCGACCGTATCTTGAATATTCTGCACAGCTCCGTCTATCTTATAGCGAATCAAAAGACGTTCGCTCAGGATATCATCTCCGTTCAAACGTTTCCCGAGACGGTTGTGGCGTACACTCGCTACGTCTCCTACTGGCACGTGGACCAACTTTTCACGTCAAGGCGCGCGGAACTCTTCAAGTTTTTGAGCGAGCATCGTCTGGAAGAGATGGGGGCCAACATGGCGTTCTTTTACAATGGCTATAAAAAGCAATTTAGTGAGAACCCCGATGACAGAGAAGGGGATTTGGAGGTCTGCATAAGGATTAAAAACCCCGATCTCTCTCTGCCCTGCGTTCGCGTCGTCGAGGAGTTCCAGGCGGTTTCCTGCATTTACGTCGGCCCCTACCGGGACATGCTTCCTGCCTACCTGGACCTCGAAAGTTACGCGAGGCAACATCAAATCCCCTTGAGCGGAGAATCGCTGGAGGAGTACCTGATTGGCGCCAGTATGACTGCGAACCCCAACGACTACGTGACCAGACTCTACCTGCCTTTTGCGCGTGAGAAACGCGTCAGGCCGTAACGGAGATTCTTGTGTTTCTGCGCATCTTTCTTCAGGCCTCCGGATAAAACCGTAAGAACCGGCCGGGATGGGCAAAAGGCTCGTCCCGGCCGGTCGTTTTTAACGGTAGATCGCGCTTGCGGCGTTCTTTTCCATCTGGTAGCGGAGGAAGGTCAACTCGTCCTTGGTGCGCCATGGCCACATGCCCGACGGTCCGTAGGGGAGGAGCCCCCGGCTTTGCAGCTCGCGTTCCAGAGCGATGAGCGGCGCCTGCAGGTCGTCGCGTGAGCCCTGAAACTTCGGCAGGATCTTTGTGGTGACGGCCCAGTCGAAAGCGCGCATGGCCGCATCGACGTTGTAGGCGTCCTGTCCGCTGAGGCACATGAAGTTGGCCATGAAGTTGTAGATCGCGTCCCGAGTGCGGTAGCCCAGCGAAACGGTGTGGTTTCCGGGGATGGTGTTCACGGCGGAGAGCAGCTCCTCGATTTGGAAGTCCGTGCGTATTTTTCTGCGGAAGGCCTTCAGCTTTTCCTCCATCTCGCCGTCGATGATGGCGAGGAAGGTCGCGGCGGCCTTGGCGGACTGCAGGGCCGTGTCGTCGCTTTGGTCGTCAGTGAACATCACGTCGTTCACCCGGAAGCGAATGTAGAACGCCCGATCCAGAACCCTGGGGCTGAAGGGGAACGTCGTCGCGTCCGCGTTGGCCGTTCCGATGATGAAGAGGAACTTCGGCATGCGGTAAAAGTTCCCGTCGGGGCAGGGGATCAGCGCCAGATTCCGCATGTCCATCGCGCTGAGGACCTCGGTCAGGTAGTCCTCCGATCGGGCCAGGTCCATCGCCTCCAGTATGATGAAAGCGCGCTTCTGAGGGGTGATCTCGCAGGCCGACAGTGCATCGTAGAAGGCGGTCCCCGAGAACGTGCCGTTCGCACCAAGGGTCTGCTGGCGGTTCAAAAGGTCTCCGACGTTCCTCCAGTCCGACCGGACGGGCAGGAGGTCGGCGGAGACCTCCGCATCGAGGCCGGTGATCTTTTTGGCGAAGCTGATGGCCATGTGGGTCTTGCCCCCGCCGTTGGTCCCTCCCAGGATCGTGAAGCCGCAGGTCGCCGTCGCGGCCATGAGCGCCAGCTCTATGTTGTGCCGATTCGCCTGGTCGTCGTCCGGCTTCAGGAGATGACCGTCGGAGTCGATGAACTGATTGGCCGCGAAGAACCTCTGAGGATGTGCAGCCATCGGGTCGTCCGATTCAGGTTGGGGGGCGAGGGGGGACTCCTTCGCGGACACAGGCTCTGCCGCGGGAGCGGACGCCTGCGGTGCCGTGGCAGGTTCCTTCACGGGCGCAGGCTCCGCTGCGGGAGCGGGCTGCGGTGCAGGAGTGGGCGTTGGCTGCGCCACAGGGG
>CAJPSE010000009.1 GCA_905373185.1 uncultured Fretibacterium sp. | reverse complement strand
AGAAGTGCGTGCGCACCAACGACATCGAGAACGTCGGCCGCACCGCCCGTCATCGCGCCTTCTTCGAGATGCTGGGCAACTTCGCCTGGGGCGCCTACTTCAAGAAGGAGGCCATCACCTGGGCCTGGGAGTTCCTGACGGAACGCGTCGGCCTCGACCCCAGCCGCCTCTACGCCAGCATCTATGAGGAGGACGAGGAGGCCCGGAGCGTCTGGAACGGGGACGTGGGGCTCTCCGAGGACCGAATCCTCCGCTTCGGACAGAAGGACAACTACTGGTTCATGGGCGATACCGGTCCCTGCGGGCCCTGCTCGGAAATTTACTACGACCGCGGGGAACGCTACGGGTGTGGCTCCCCGACCTGCGGCGTGGGCTGCGACTGCGACCGCTACATGGAGATATGGAACCTGGTCTTCACGCAGTTCGACCTTCAGAAGGACGGCTCGTTCCTCCCACTGCCCCACAAGAACATCGACACGGGCATGGGGCTGGAACGCCTGACCTCCATTGTCCAGGAGGTCGATACGGACTATGAGACGAACCTCTTCATGCCCCTGATCAACCACACCTGCAGGAAGGCGGGGATCCGCTACGGCGACGGAGGACGGCCCGACATGGCCGTGCGCGTCATCGCGGACCACGTCCGGTCCGTGGCCTTCATGCTGGCCGACGGCGTGCTGCCCGCCAACGACGGGCCGGGCTACGTGCTGCGCCGCCTGCTGCGCCGTGCCGTGCGCTACGGGCGGCTCCTGGGGTTCGAGGGCACGTTCCTCCGCGAGTACCTGCCCATCCTGCTCGGGATCATGAGCGACCCCTACCGCGAACTGCTCGACCAGCGCCTTACCATCGAGCGGATCTTCGAGGTGGAGGAGGACCGCTTTCAAAAGACCCTCCAGCAGGGAACGGAGCTCCTGGAGGCGGAGACCCGGCGCCTGAAGGACGCGGGAAGGACGCAGATCCCCGGGGACGTCGTCTTCACCCTCTACGACACCTACGGGTTCCCCCCCGAACTGACGCTGGAGATGGCGGAGGAGGAGGGGCTTACCGTCGACCACGAGGGCTTCGGCAGCGCCATGGAGGAGCAGAGGACCCGCGCTCGAGAGTTCAGCAAACAGAAGCGGAGCTCCCTGGCCGGCGACGTCTACACGGAGGTCGAGAACGAGAGGGGCAGGACGGCCTTCGTCGGCTACGAGGTCTGCGCCGGGACCGGGCGGGTGCTCGCGCTGTTGACCAAGGAGGGGCGTGCCGACCGCGTGGAGGGCCCGGCGGAGTTCGAGGTCGTCCTCGACTGCACCCCGTTCTACGCGGAGCGCGGCGGCGAGGTGGGGGACACGGGCCGGATGCTCTCGGGCGGCTCCGTCCTGGAGGTGCTGGATACCGTGCCGCACGCCGGGCTGATCGTCCACAAGGTGCGGATGGACCAGGGGACGCTGTCCGTCGGGGACGAGGTCGGTACGGAGGTGGACGACGCGCGCCGCGGGGCGATCCGCCGCAACCATACGGCCACGCACCTGCTGCACGAGGCCCTGGGCCGAATGCTGGGCGGCCACGTCCGTCAGGCGGGGTCCCTGGTGACGGACCGAATCCTGCGCTTCGACTTCACGCACCACGAGCCCATGACCGACGAGCAGATAGCCGAGGTGGAGCGGCTGGTCAACGGGCAGGTCCTGGCGAACGTGCCGCTCACCGTCCGGGAGTGCGGGCGCGAGCAGGCGCGGGATCTGGGCGCCAAGGCCCTGTTCGACGAGAAGTACGGCGAGGTCGTGCGCGTGGTCTCCGTCCCCGGCTTCTCGGTCGAGCTCTGCGGCGGGCTTCACGTCAAGGCCACGGGCGACATCGGCTGCTTCAAGATCCTGCGGGAGGAGAGCGTCGGCTCGGGCACGCGCCGCATCCTCGCGACGACGGGCTTGAACGTCCTGGATATCCTACAGCATCTCTTCGGGCTGCGCACGCACCTCACGGCGCTCCTTTCCACCGACGAGGAAGGGCTCGCGGTCAAGGCTCAGGGGCTGGTCGACGAGCTGCACCGCCTGCAGCGCCGCCTGCAGGAGGCCAAGCTCCGCGACCTGACGAAGAATATCGAGAGCTTCTTCGAGCGGCGGGACATCGATGGGGTCCTGCTCCAGACGGGCAAGTTCTCGAGCGTCGCGCCGGACATGCTGCGCGAGATCGGGGACCGGGTCAAGGAGAGGACCGGACAGCCGACCGTGGTGGTCCTGGTCGACGTCGGCGAGGACGAGAGCTGCAAAATTGTCGTCATGGCCGACGACGACGCCGTCCGGCGCGGCGCTCACGCCGGAAATCTCGTGAAGGAGGCGTCCGCCCTCCTTGGAGGCCGAGGCGGCGGCAGGCCCAACACCGCCCAGGGCGGAGGCCGGGACGCCGCGAAGCTGAACGAGGCGCTGGACCGGGTCGAGGCCCTGCTTCGGACCCAGCTCAAAGCGCAATGAGCGGGACCCGGGACGAAGGCCTTCCGAAGGGGCGTGTCCTGGCCCTCGATGTCGGCTCCGTCCGCATCGGCGCGGCCGTGACGGATCCCCTGCGCGTCATCGCGCAGGGGATCGCCGTATGGCCGGTCAACGACGGCAAGGAGGGGTGGCTCAAGAAGTTCGAGGCGTGCCTTGCGGAGTACGACCCCGTCCTAGTCCTCATCGGAATGCCGACCCGGACGAGCGGGAGTGCGGGCCCCGAGGGGGAGCGCATCGCCGCCCTCGTCGCGGGCCTCCGGGAGTCCTACCCGGACCGGACCTTCGAGACCTGGGATGAACGGTACACCACGGTCATCGCCCAGCGGGCGTTGCTGGAAGGTGACGTCTCGCGCAGGGAACGCAGGGGCAAGGTGGACAAGGTGGCCGCGGCGCTGATCCTGCAAAGCTGGCTGGAGCACCGGAGGCCGTGACCCCGTTTTCGAGGCCCCGGCCTGACGGAGGATTTCCCTAAACGAACAGAAAAGGGGTGAAGCATAATGGTTATGAACGTGACCTCGATGCTCTCCAACGGCTATCTGCGCCCGGCTATCCGAACCGGCGTCCTGCAGGAAGTTGTCCGGCAGGGGCCACTTCAGGATCGGGCACTTGCCCGGCAGGAACAACGGATTCTGGCCGAGGAACAGGGCCTGCGCCTGAACGCGGGCCCCCTGGCCGAGGTCTCCACCGTCTATCATTACTCCCTGGGCCCGGACGGAAGGCGCTACATCACAGGCGCCTCCATCGTGATGAAGGGGGACCGGGAGGATCTTGAGCGGGTCCCGGGCGGGACGCCTACCCCTGACACCGCAGGGGGCAGAACCGCGGCGGACGAGGGGGCGGAGCGTACGGATGGGGCAAGTAAGACCTCGGGCAATGGAGGCCCTGGAGGAGCCCTTGAAGATAAAGGTGCCCCTGAAAAAGACGCCGTCGTCCGAGAGCTCCGGAACACGGAGCGTGAGGTTATTGCCCACGAGGCGGCGCACCAGGCCGCGGCCGGGCGCTTCGGCGGCCCCGTCAGCTACACCCGAACCACGGGGCCGGACGGCAAAAGCTACATTACGGGAGGGGAGGTCCCCATCCACTTCGTCGCGGGCTCCACGCCCGAGGAGACGCTGCGCAACATGGAGCAGGTCCAGAAGGCGGCCTTGGCGCCGGGAGATCCCTCGGCGCAGGACATCCGCGTGGCGGCCCAGGCCGCAGCCAAGGCTGCGCAGGCACGGCACGACATCGCCCAAAGCCGGGAGAAGGACGGCGCCGAGCGGGCGGCGGTTCCCGTTAGGGAACGGGAGGACCCCTCAAAGAAGGGGGTCTCCTCCGTTCTGGCGGCGCTGCGCTTCTCTCGGATCCAGGATAGCCCGGAGTGATCCCCGGAGCCGAGTCCAGGCCAAATAAAATAAAAACTTCCTTAAAGTGTATAATTCCTCGTGTCGTTTAGTGATGTGGCTCAAAACTGTCCGGAAGGGAAAGGTGTTCATCGATAATGTTTCGTAACGTCAAGCTCTCCATGAAGCTGGCCCTGGGGTTCGGGTTGGTGCTTGTGGTCTTCGTGACCGCGGTGATGATCAGCTGGCTGCAAATTGGCCGGGTCGAGGAGGGCAGCCGTTTTCTGAATAAGGTGACCGACGCCCAGAACCTTATGAGCGAACTTGAGAGCGATGTAGCCAAGGCGCGCTTTGAGGTTCGGGACTACATGTACTCCGAGAACCCGGACAGCCTGAAGAGAGCTCGTGAGGTTCTGGGCGAGGCGAAGGCCCACATAGAGGAGGGCAAGAGGCTGTACGCCTCGGAGCCCCGGTTGATTGCCCTGAAATCACTTTCCGATATGGATGCCCCCCTCGATCAATTCTCCAAAAACGTGGAGGCCGTCGCCAGCTTGACGGAGGCGAAACAAAAGAATCTCCAAGGGCTTACGGCTGTTTCCATAACCTTGTTGGAGGGCCTTGAGCGCGTTTCCGATCTCCAGTACCAGGGGGCAAATTCGGAGGCGGAGGCTGGAGACGCTGAGAAATTAAAGCGGCGGTTCGAACGGATTCACGTGGTGGAGAGTTTGTTGACCCAGACAGGTGAGATCCGCCGGGCATACTACCGGGCGGCGGTGAATCGCGACGTCGAGGCGATGAGCAATATCCTGCCCATGGTGGACGCGATGCGCCAGCAGACCGAAAAATTGTTTTCCGAATCAACGCGGGGTAACGTCAAGGAGGAGTTGGGAAAGGTACTGCCGTGCCTCAATGACTTTTCGAACGATATAAAGGCAGCGGTAAATCAATACACGCAGCTGAATGACCTCCACAACACCCGGCAGGCCTATAGCAACAGTTTGGCCGAGAATATCGATAAAATTTACGATATGTCGCAGACCCGGGTTCGGACGATCTCGAGCGAGTCGACGGATAGTCTGCGTTCCGCCATCCTGACGTTGCTTTCTTTGACGGTTGTAGCGGTTCTGGCAGGGTTGCTGATCGCATTTTTGATCGGCCGTATCGTCACCGTGCCGTTGAAACGAATTGTCCTTCTGGCGGATCGTGCGAAGAAGGGCGACCTGACGATCCTGCGCGGGGACTTCGGCAGGGAGAGCCAGGATGAGATGGGCACGCTTGCCGATGCCCTGGCGGAGATGATCGGGGCGCAGCGTGCCGCGATGGTGGAGATAGTGACAATAGCCGGCCAGGTCGCGGAAAGCGCGGATACGGTCAGGAACTCGTCGAACCAGAACAGCGATTACACTCGGGAGGCGAAGGTGGCGATAGAGAGCGTGGTGGCGCTTTGCGAGTCCAACTCGGCGTCGCTCCAGGAGAGCAACGCAGGCACCGAGGAGATGTCAGCGGCATCGATGACGGCGGCCCAGGCGGCTACGGACTGCGCGGAGTTCATCTCGCACACCACTCAGATCTCAAGCCATGCGGTGGATACGGTTCAAGAGACGATTCATGATATGGAGCTCCTGTTCAAGAAATCCGAGGAGAGCGGGGAAAAGCTGCAGGAGCTGGTGAACTCCGTCGAGCAGATCAGCGGGTTCGTCGGGGTGATCACATCCATAGCGGACCAGACGAACCTTCTGGCTTTGAACGCTGCAATCGAGGCGGCACGTGCTGGTGAGGCGGGCCGCGGGTTCGCCGTGGTTGCGGAGGAGGTCCGAAAGCTGGCCGAGGAATCGGGACGAGCGGCAAGCAGCGTCAGGGTGCTTATCGACACGCTTCAAACGGGAGCCCGCGAGACGATGGATTCAAGCACGGAGTCCTCGGATTTGCTGACGGCGACGATGAAAAAAGCGGACAGCGCCAAGGAGTCCCTGAGCGACGCGATGGGACAGATAGACAAGGCGAACGACCGTATCCAGAGCATCGCTGCGGTGGCGGAGGAGCAGGCGGCATCGAGCCGCGAGATCGCCTCGGGCATCGACAACTCGACAAAAATGACGGTGGATATCCTCCAGAGCATGGAGCATATCCAGACGGCTGCGGACGAGACCACGCGTGTGTCGGAGGACATGGCCAAACAGGCGGACGGCCTTTCAGGCTTTGCTCAGAGTCTGAAGGACGCGCTGTCCCGCTTCAAGGTGTCGGAGCAGGGCCCAAGAGCGTTGAGAGGCTGACCTGTATGCAGGACGGACACCGTCCTGCTTTCATGATGCGGGGCCCTTCGGGGCCCCCTATTTTTGTTTTTTGCTTCAAGGGCGCTTCAAGGGAAAGAAAAAGGGTTCAGGACGAAATCCCCTGAACCCTTGCTATCAGTGGTGGGTGGTAGAAGAATCGAACTTCTGACCTCTTCCGTGTCAAGGAAGCGTTCTACCTCTGAACTAACCACCCTTAAGATGAAAAAGCCAATAATGAATTACGAAGCCTTTCTTCCGACACCTACCATTGAAAATGGTAGCCCCAACGGGATTCGAACCCGTGTTTTAGCCTTGAGAGGGCTACGACCTAGGCCGCTAGTCGATGGGGCCATAACTCGAATCGATCACGAGAACACAACTGATACCCGCCTGTTTCGTTCCCCTTGACCAAAACAAGGGGAATGATACCATAGGGGGCCGGGGAGCGCAAGACAGAGGGGGGAAATTTTTCTCCCTTGACATATTCCCCTCAAAAAATCCAGGTTGGTGTTCACTCCCCCAAGATTGTGCGCGAGGTGCATGAGATTGCAGCGTATCGATTCCTTATTCAACTTCAAATTTAAAGTCAACGCGCCTTTGTTCGACGGGACGGAGCCGGCGGGAGCCGGCTCCGTCCCGGAGCGCTCGGAGGTCCCGGAGCGCGACCGTTGGAATCTGGAGGCCATCTACCCCTCCGCCGAGGCATGGGAGGCCGCCTTCGCCGGCCTGGAGCCCAGGATCGAGGCTCTGGCAGACCACGCGGGGCACCTTGGAGAGGGGCCAGCCGCCCTTCTGGCCTATCTGAGGGCGGAGGAGGCCGTGGCGCTGGAGCTGGGGAAGCTCTACGTCTACGCCAATATGAAGAGCCACGAGGACCTGCGCGTCACTCGCCCCATGGAGATGGCCGCCCGCATCGAGACCCTGGCGACGCGGCACGGAGCCGTCTGTTCCTTCTTCCGCCCCGAGGTCCTTTCGATCCCCGAGGCCGATTTGAGGCGGTGGATTGCGGAGGGTGAGGAACTGCGGCTCTACGACTTCCACCTCTCCGAGATCCTCAGGGAGAGGGCGCACGTGCTCTCCCCGGCCGAGGAGGGGCTCCTGGCCCGTACGAGGGAGCTCTCCGCCGTCCCGGATAACGCCTTTACCCTCCTGACCGACGCGGACCTGAAGTTCCCCGACATCCGGGACGAGAAGGGTAACCTGGTAGAGCTCTCAGAGGAGCGCTACTACCGCCTGAGCCGCTCTCCGGACCGGTCGGTGCGCAAGGCCGCCTTCGAGGGAATCCACGAGACCTATGGGGCGTTCCGCAACGCCATTGGCGCGCTTTACGCGGGGTCCGTGAAGGGCGACATCTTCTACGCCAACGCGCGGCGCTACAAGGATGCCCTGGAGATGTCGCTGTTCGCCGACGACGTCCCGACGCGTGTCTACGACAATGTGGTGGATACCGCCGTCCGCTTCGCGCCCCTCATGCACCGCTGCGTCGCCCTGCGCCGGCGCGCCCTCGGGCTCGACTCCGTGCATTTTTACGACCTCAACGTTCCCCTGTCGGACGAGCCCCTTACCGACATCCCCTACGAGGAGGCCTGCGATCTGGCGGTTCGGGCGCTGGAGCCGCTTGGGCCGGACTACGTCGCCAACCTGAAGCGAGGCTTCGCGGAGCGATGGATCGATGTCCGGGAGAACCGGGGAAAGCGCAAGGGCGCCTATTCCTGGGGATCCTACGGGACGAATCCCTACGTGCTTCTGAACTACAACGGCACCCTGCGGGACGTCTTCACGCTGGTCCACGAGATGGGGCACTCCCTGCATTCGTGGTACTCCCACTCCTCCCAGCCCCAGGTCTACGCCGACTACACGATCCTGCTCGCGGAGGTCGCCTCCACCACCAACGAGGCCCTGCTGCTCGGGTACCTGCTGAGGCGAAGCGGGACGGACGCGGAGAAGAAATGGCTTTTGAACTATTTCTATGACATGGTGCGGACGACGTTCTTCCGGCAGGCGATGTTCGCGGACTTCGAGCGGCGCACCCACGCCCGGGCCGAGGCGGGCGACGCCCTGACGCCGGAGTGGATGAGCACGCTGTGGGGCGAGCTCAACGCGCGGTACTACGGACCGGAGCTGACGGTCGACCCCGCCCTCTGCGCGGAATGGGCCCGCATTCCCCATTTCTACTCGGCCTTTTACGTCTACAAGTACGTGACGGGCTTCACGGCCGCGGGGGCGTTTGCGGACGCCATCCTTACCGGGGGGGACGGAGCGCGGGACCGCTACCTGATGTTCCTGAAGAGCGGAGGCAGCGACCACTCCCTGAACATTCTGAAACGGGCCGGGGTGGACCTGACCGTTGCCGAGCCCTTCGAGCGCACCCTGCGCCTTTTCGAGGCGCGGCTGGACGAGGGGGAGGCGCTGTGGAGGTCGTGATGGAGTGGGCTGTGATGGAGTCGGCTTCAATGGAGGCCCCGGCGCCGACCAGGGCACGATTCGGGGGGGTGTGTTGACGAATCGCCCGATTGTGCGTAAAATCACTAAGTTTCGTATACGCATGGACGGGGCATAATCTCCTGACAGCCCTTTGGGATTGTGTAGGGGGGCCTTGAGCCAGCGGAAGGAGGAAGATGATCGTGTATGCAGTTTTGGAGACCGGCGGCAAGCAGTATCGTGTCCAGGTGGGGGACAGATTCCGCATCGAGCGCCTGGACGGGGCCGCGGGGGACGAGGTCGTTCTGGACAAGGTCCTGATGGTTGGCGGCGACAGCGGGACGAAGTTCGGGACCCCCTATGTCGCGGGCGCCAGCGTCCGGGCGGAGATCCTCGCCCAGGCCAGGGACAAGAAGGTCATCGTGTTCAAGTACAAGAGTAAGAAGAACTATCGCCGTCTGCGCGGGCATCGGCAGTATTTCACCGAGGTCGTCATCCGCGGGATCGACGGCTAGCCGGTCGGGCCGCGCCCCAATGGTCCGCGTCACCCTTTACTGGGGCGAGAGAGCGCTTGTCGGTCTGGAGAGCCTGGGACATTCCGGGAGCGCTCCGAAGGGGCAGGATGTCGTCTGTGCCTCGGTTTCCGCTTTGGTGCACGGGCTTCTGCTCGGGCTCTCCGACGTGGCGGAGGTGCGGGATCTGAGTTGCGAGGCCGACCCCGATGTCCCGCTGATCCGGGTATCCTGGCCCGAGGAGGCCGCGGATTCCCTGGACCTTCTGACGCGGACGGTCGCGTTGTCCCTGAGGGAGATAGAGTCCGGCTATCCCGAATATGTGAGCATCACGGAGGTGCAAAGATGATCTTTCGTTTCGACATACAGTTTTTTGCCCATAAGAAGGGGCAGGGTAGTTCCACCAACGGCAGGGACAGCAACCCCAAGTACAGGGGGATCAAGGTCTATGCTGGCACGGAGGTGACGGCGGGGAGCATCTTGGTCCGGCAGTGCGGGACCAGGGTCCATCCCGGGAAACACGTTGGGCTGGGGCGCGATTTCACCCTCTTCGCCCTGCTTCCGGGCAGGGTGGAGTACGCCACCCGCGGGGACCGCAAGTACGTCTCCATCGTTCCGGACGCCGCCCGGTAATTTCTTCCCCGGCCCGTCAGGGGCGGGGAGGACCCGAGGTTTTGAGTATCGTTTTGGCTTCCGTATCGATTTTCTGACTTTTCCCGTCCTGTGAGGGAGGCTCCGTCTGCCTGGGGCCTCCTTTTTTCGTTTTTTCGAGTGGGGGTGTTGCCCATGAAGTTCATCGATCTGGCCAGGATAATGGTCAAGGCGGGGCGCGGAGGGAATGGGGCCCTCAGCTTTCGCAGGGAAAAGTTCATCCCCAAGGGCGGGCCCGACGGCGCGGACGGCGGACAAGGTGGAAGCGTTGTCTTCGAGGCGGTGGGGGGGATCGTCACCCTGGCCGACTTCGAGTTCAACCGCCGTTTTCAGGCCGGCCATGCAGGGCATGGCAGCGGGGCGATGCGGACCGGTGCGGACGGCGAGGACCTGCGCGTCCCCCTTCCCTGCGGGACCCTGGTCCGGGACGAGGCGGGGAACATCCTTGCCGACCTCGTCGAGCCGGGGCAGACCTTCGTCGCCGCCAGGGGCGGCCGCGGAGGGCGTGGAAACGCGCATTTTGCCAGCTCGGTGCGCCGGGCGCCGCGTTTTGCGGAGAAGGGCGACATGGGCGAGGAACGGACCCTGATCCTGGAACTGAAACTTATTGCCGACGTCGGACTGGTGGGGTTCCCCAACGCAGGAAAGTCGAGCCTCCTCGCGGCGATCAGCGGCGCGAGGCCGAAGGTCGCGGGGTATCCCTTCACGACCCTTTCCCCGAACCTGGGGGTCCTGGCCGTGGACGACCAGCAGATCGTCATCGCCGACGTCCCGGGCCTGATCGAGGGGGCGCACGAGGACAAGGGGCTGGGGCTCCATTTTCTGCGTCACGTGGAGCGGACCCGGGTGCTGGTCCACGTCGTGGACCTGTCCGAGCCCGACGTGCTGAAAAACTGGCGAATCGTCTGCGGCGAATTCGAGGCCTATGGGGCCCGGCTCACGGAGCGTCCTTGCCTGGCGGTCGGGAACAAGACGGACCTGGCCGGTACGGAGGAGAACGCCGCGATTCTGAGGGAGGAGATGTCGCGCCTGGGCATCCCCTGCCTTTGTGTCAGCGCACTGACGGGGGAGGGGATCCCGGCCCTGATAGACAGGATCGTCGAGCTCGTCAGGCTTTATCCCCGTCCCACGGGCACCGTCTCCCTTGCGGAGGCGCCCGCCGTCCAGGAACTGCCGAGGCGGAGGGGTGGAAGGCCGGAGCCCGTCGCGGTCCGCCGTATGAACGACGGGAGCTTCCGCGTAGAGCATGAGAACCTGGAGCGCTCCGTCCGGCGCATCGACTTCGATCAGGAGGACGCGATGGTGAAGTTCGCGCGCCTTCTGAAACGGCTCGATGTCGAGGAGGCCCTGGAGGATGCGGGCGCCCGGGAGGGGGACAGGGTCCTTATAGGGGAGGTCGAATTCGAGTTCCAACCTGATAGAATTATCGGGTAGCCTCTGTGCGGGAGGCGGGCCTCCGCTTGGGAGAAACGGATATTTTCTCCTCCCGGCGTTTGGAGGCTGCGTCCAGGCGTCCGCCGCACGGGCTGAAAACGCGGGGCAGGCGCCCTCATTTAGGGAGGATTTTCGCTGTGTCCATCAAGACGGGCATCATGGGAGGGACGTTCGACCCCATCCATTACGGGCATCTGCTGGCGGCCGAGGAATGCCGCCGCCGCCTGGATATCGATCGAATCGTCTTCGTTCCGGCGGGCTCACCTCCGCACAAGACGGAGCGCCGGGTGACGCCCGCCGAGGACCGCTACGCCATGACCCTGCTGGCGACAGCCGGGGTCCCGGAGTTCTCCGTCTCCCGGATGGAGATCGAGCGAAAACGTCCCACCCACACCGTGGACACGCTGAGGGAGTTTATCGCAAGGGGGACGCCCCCCGGGGACCTCTTTTTCATTACGGGGCTGGACGCCCTCCTCTCCATCGAGACGTGGGTGGACTATATGCTTCTCCCCACGCTGTGTACGCTGGTCACGGCGACTCGACCGGGGTATGATGTCCAGGGGCTGGATTCCCTTCCCGAGAGGATACGGGACAATCTCAGGCTGGTCGAGATCCCCGAGTTCGCCATCTCCAGCACCGAGATTCGTCGGAGGGCCGGCGATGGCCGGGGCGTACGCTTTCTGGTGCCCCGCCTCGTCGAGGCGTACATCGAGTCCGCGGGGCTCTACAGGAATGTGGAGGCGTCGAATATGGAGGTGTCGCGGCAGTGAGATTTTTCAAGGTTTTCGGGATCGCCCTCCTGATCCTTCTGGCGGTGACGGGGGGGGCCGCTTTTCGTCTGAAGGAGGTCCTATTCCCCAAAAATCCTCTCGATCTGGGGCAGTCCCTGGCCGTCGGGAGCGACGACGTTCAACCGGAGAGGGAGGAGGACGGGCCCTATGTCGATCCCGTCCTGGGCACGGTGAACGTTCTTATCGTGGGGTTGGATAACGTGGACGGCGGTTCGCGCACCGACGCTATCGCCCTGGCCATTTTCGACGCGGACAACAAGGCGGTGCGCGTGGCCTCCATCCCCAGGGACTCCCGGGTGCAGATCCCCGGGCGCGGCTGGGACAAGATCAACCACGCCTATGTCTACGGGGGCATCGGCCTTCTGAGGGAGACCGTGGTAAACCTCACCGGGATGGCGGTCAACTACTTCGTGATGGTCAACTACAAAAGTTTCCCCCGGATCATCGACCTGATCGGGGGCATTGATATCCATGTGGACAAGCCGCTGAAGTACACGGACTACTCGGGCAAGCTCTTCATCGACATCTCGAAGGGACAGCAGCACATGGACGGCAGGACGGCCCTGGGGTACGTCCGCTTCCGGCACGATCCCCTGGGGGACATCGGCCGTGTCCAGCGGCAGCAGAAGTTCATGGACATCGTCCTGTCCAAGCTGAAGTCCCCGGCTATTCTGCCCCGCATCCCCGCCCTTATCGACGAGGTCATCGCCGCCGTCGATACCGACCTGACGCCGCTGGAGGCCCTGAAGCTCATGCAGTTTGCCAACGCGCTTCCGCCGGACCGGGTGCAGATGTTCATGGCCCCTGGCAAGGCGGGGTACAGCGGGAACCTGAGCTATTGGATCCTCGACACGGTGGGGCTGTCCCTCCAGTTGGCGGCGAAGCTTCCGCCCCAGGGACAGCGGGGCGTCTTGAGCGCTGACGCTGAAGAGGCCTCCGGCGACGCGGCTCCGGCGGCGGCCCCCCTCACGGAGGAACGCCTGAAGGAGCTCCGGGAGCGAATCGGCAAGATCGGCATCCTGAACGGGGACGGGGCGTCCGGCCTCGGCAGGAGGGCCTCTCGGCTTTTTCAACGGATAGGGATAGAGGTCCCCTACGCGGGGAACGCGCGGCATTTCGACTATCACTCGACGAACATCATCTACCCTGCCGGCGGCAAGGAGGCGGACAGAGAGGCGGCACTGGCGCTGGCCGAGCTCTGCGGCATAACCAACGCCGGCCTCGTCCGGGAGGACCGGCGGGCGACCCTGGTCTCCATCATCTTCGGGCACGACAAGGATACCGTACTCAAGCGTCTGGAGTCCCTGAACTTCTGACGGCAGACCGTTGTGTGTAAATGACTGCGTGCAAATGACTGCGTTTGGATGATTTGGAACGATTTTTCGACATTTTTTCCGTGAACTTTTTCCGGGACGGGAGGTGCGGTTTTATGGGAAAACTCGGAGATTACGAGGACGTCTGTTTGGCGCTATCCGACAAGAAGGCGCAGGATGTCGTCGTTTTGGACCTTGGGGATGCGGGGACGCTGGCCGATGTGTTCATCCTGGCGACGGGAAATTCCGATGTCCATATGAAGACCCTGACGGAGGCGGCAGAGGAGGCCCTGAGGCGCCGGGGCCTGACGGTTCGGCTCGAGGGGGAGCACAGCTCTAACTGGCGGCTGATCGACGCGGGTGACGTTGCCGTTCACATTTTCAGCCGAAAGGGACGGGAGTTCTACAAACTCGAAAAGCTTTGGGGTGACGCCGAGGCCCTCCATTACGAATCCGTGGAATAGACCCTTTTGTCCTGGGGGTGGCGCCGAGCCCTATTTTGTAGTAAAGTAATATCTCGGTGGTCGGCCTCATATTTTTGGGGCACTTTTGCGGTTCGTCTTCATATTTCTGTGCATGCTGAAGAGGAGGGTGTTCGATTTGAAGAGGGTGTTGGGTGTTTTTCTCGCAGTGGGGCTTCTTTTGGCGGCAGGGGTCGCCGTTGCCGCAGACAAGACGTTCCTCTCCATCGCCACGGGCGGCGTGGCCGGGACGTACTATCCCCTGGGCGGCGGGTTGGCCCAGGTCATGAACAAGCATGTGCCCGACGTCGAGGTGACGGCCGAGACGGGCAACGCCTCCGCGGCGAACATCAACCTGATCGCCGGGCATGAGGTGAGCATGGCGCTGGTCCAGAACGACGTGTCCTATCTGGCGGTCAGGGGCGAAAAACCCTTCAACAAGCCGGTGGAGAACCTGAGGATGATCGCGTCCCTCTATCCGGAGCACGTGCAGTGCATCACGGTGAAGGACAGCGGGATCAAAAGCCTGATGGAGATCAAGGGCAAGCGCGTCTCCGTCGGTGCGCCGGGGTCGGGTGTGGCCGGCAGCCTGAGCTCGATCTTCTCGGTGGCCGGACTCAAATACTCCGACATGAACGCCGATTTTCTGGACTTCGCCAACACGGCCGAGCGTATTCAGGACGGACAGCTGGACGCCGGTTTCGTGCTTGCCGGCTACCCGACGGCGGCGGTGATGGCTTTGGCGGCCCAGAGGGATATCGACCTCGTGGCCTTCGACGACGACCTTCTGGACAAGCTCGTCAAGCAGTTCCCCTACTTCACGAAGGATGTCATCCCCGCGGGCACCTACAAGGGTATCGACCACGACACCCCGACCCCGGCCGTCATGGCGATTCTGGTCTGCGACGCGGAGATGCCGAGTGACTTGGTCTACGGCATCACCAAGGCCATCTTCGAGAATCTCGAGGAGCTGAAGCCCGTCCACGACAAGGCGAAGCTGATCTCCCTGGATACGGCGCTCAAGGGGGCCTCCGTCGCCGTCCATCCCGGAGCGGCGAAGTACTACAAGGAAAAGGGAATGGTGGTCCCCGAGCTGTAACGATTCCAAGTCATCCGTTTGTTGATGAAGGGCGCACCGGAAAAGTTTCCCGGTGCGCCCTTTTGTGTGTCATGTATATTTGGATCCAGCGGCCTATAGGGAGTCCATCCTCCGAAAGACGCGCGCGATGCGCACCGCCGCCCCGGTGGACTCGTCGACCTCCAGGACCGCGGCGTTGACGCAGGGGGACTCCCCGCAGACCTCGAATCGGGAGGGAAGCCCCGTGAGGTAGCGGGGGAGCACCGTCTCGGCCGTGACCCCGATGACGCCCCCATGCCCGCCCGTCATGCCGACGTCGCTGAGGAATGCCGTGCCCCCCGGGAGGATCTGCTCATCCGCCGTCTGGACGTGCGTGTGGGTGCCGAGGACCGCGGAGACGCGGCCGTCCAGGTAGAGGGCCAGGGCCTTCTTCTCCGACGTCGCCTCCGCGTGGAAGTCCACGAGGACGGGAAGCGCATCCCCCTCCTTCGCCCGCAGCTCCTCCAGAAGGGCGTCCGCGCAATGGAAGGGGCAGTCGATGGGGGGCATGAACACCCGCCCCTGAAGGTTGATGAGCCCAAGCTTCCTCCCGTTGCGCCGCAGAACGGCCACCCCGGTCCCCGGGCACTCGGGAGGATAGTTGGCGGGGCGCAGTACCCGTGTCTCCTCGTTCAGGATCGGATAGAAGGCATTCTTGTCCCAGATGTGGTTCCCCGAGGTCATGCCGTCCACGCCCAGGGCCAGGAACTCCTCCAGGATCTTTCCCGTCATGCCCTTACCGGCAGCGGCGTTTTCGCAGTTGATAATCACGAAGTCGAATCCCTGCCACTCCTCCCGAAGGGCGGGGAGAGCGTTCGCCAGGGCCGTTCTCCCCGGGCTGCCGTCGATGTCGCCGACAAAAAGGATGCGCATGGATGCCTCCCTAGTGTTTTATCTCTCGGATTACTTTGCAAACTCCGTCGCGCGCGTCTCCCGCGACACATTGACCTTGATCTGGCCGGGGTACTTCATCTCGGCCTCGATCTTTCGGGCGATGTCGTAGGCCAGCTTGTGCACCGTGCCGTCGTCCGTGTTGTTCGAGGAGAGTACCACGCGGACCTCGCGCCCCGCCTGGATGGCGTAGGCTTTGGAGACACCGTTGAACGCCTGGGCCAGCTCCTCGAGCTTCTCCAGCCTTTTGATGTAGGCGTCCAGGCTCTCGCGCCGGGCGCCGGGCCGGGAGGCGCTGACGGCGTCCGCCACGGCAACGATGACGTCGTAGACGGAATGTACCTCCAGCGTGTCGTGGTGGGATGCGATAGCGCTGACCACCTCGGGCCTCTCCCCGAAGCGCCGCGCCAGGTCCGCCCCGATAGCGGCATGGGGCCCCTCGACCTGATGGTCGACGGCCTTGCCGAGGTCGTGCAGCAGGCCGGCCCGCCGCGCCAGCTCCTCGTCCAGCCCCAGCTCCGCGGCGATGGCCCCGGATATGTAGGCCACCTCGAGGCTGTGGGAGAGCGCGTTCTGTCCGTAGCTGAAGCGGAACTTGAGCTGGCCCAGGGTACGAATCAGCTCCGAGTGCATGTTCTTGATCCCCATCTCCAGGATGGCGGACTCCCCCGCCGATAGGATATCCTCCTCGACGTCCCGCGAGGCCTTGTCTATCAGCTCCTCGATGCGCGCGGGGTGGATGCGCCCGTCCTGGACGAGGCGCTCCAGGGACCGCCGGGCGATCTCCCGGCGGATGGGGTCGAAGCTGCTGAGAGTCACGGCCTCCGGGGTGTCGTCGATGATCAGGTCCACGCCCGTCAGGGTCTCGAAGGCGCGGATGTTGCGCCCCTCCCGTCCGATGATGCGTCCCTTCATGTCGTCGGTCGGCAGGGGGACGACGCTGACCGCCGCGTCGCCGGCGTGCTCCACCGCACAGCGCTGCATGGCCGAGACGACGATCTCCCCCGCCCTGCGGTCGGCCTCCCTCTGGGCCTTCTCCTCCAGGTCCTTCAGACGGAGCCCGATGAGGTACTGCGCCTCCTCCTCCGTCTTGCGGAGCAGGATGTCCTGGGCCTGCTCGCGGGTCAGGCAGGCTATCTCCTCGAGCTTCGCGTTCTGCTGCCGAATGAGCGCCTCGAGCTCCGTGCCCCGCTGCTCCAGGGCCTCCTGCCTGTTCCGCAGCTCGTCCTCCTTGTGGGAGACCCTGTCCAGCTTCCGGTCCAGGTTCTCCTCCTTCTGCTCGATCTTGCGTTCGGCCCGCTGAAGCTCGTTGCGCCGCTCCTTGATGTCGCGCTCGGCATCCTGACGGAGCCGGAGGATTTCCTCCCTGGCCTCGGTCAGGCGCTCCTTCTTGGTCCTCTCGGCCGCCTCGTGCGCTTCCTCGAGCATGGCGATCATCCGGTTCTTGTATCCCGCAAGCCGCGTGTTGTCCCAGGCCCTCAGCACCAGGTAGCCGATCCCGGCCCCGGCTGCCACGGCCATCGTCACAATAAGATACTGCATGGCACGTCTCTCCTTCTCCCCATTCCCCATGGCGGGGAGCGGGCGGTGTTTGTGTCCCCTTCACTCGATTTTTGGCAAGAAGCCGGAAAAAATGAAAGAAAAACCCTGAAAAAGCGACATTCCGGAGGGCTTTTCGTCTTTCCGCGGCCCGCTAAAATTCAAGTCGATCCTACAGGGGGAGAGGGACCTCTCCCGACACATTCATTAGATTGTACATTTCGACGGGGGGATTAACAAGCTTCGGGCGTCGTTTTTTGAAAAACGCTGCTGTATCCTCTGTAAAGAGGCCAGGGCCTGTCGTGAGGGGGGCGGCCGCCGATTGACAACCCCTCCGCGCTGTGATTGAATGATGTCCGTAACGTGCTTAAAAATAATTAGGTCCCTGCGGACGCGGGAAGCGGGTGCGACACCCGCACGGCCCCGCCACTGTGACCCGGACGAATCCGCGTGCATGACCCACTGGAGGGCCCGTTGAAGAACGTCCTCCGGGAAGGGGGCGGAGGAGGACGATGGGAAGTCAGGATATCGTGCCCGCAGGCGGAAGGGAAGTGACGTTTGCGTGGGCGAACTCCTTTGCAGGTGAACGGCGCTGTAAAAGGGCGAGACACGACGATGAGGGCGTGTCTTTTTTTGTGTTCGGCGTCCTGCAGCACGGAGCTGGACGCGATTGTGGGAGAGGAGAATGAATGATGATGAAATCCCTGTTTGCTTTTATGGCGTTCACGGTTCTTTTTACTGCCTCCGCGGCGTTCGCCGGCCCTCACGGACAGGAGAAACCTGACAGGACGGGCATTCTGATCGCCTCGTTCGGGACCTCCATGCCCGAGGCGCGGAAGGCCATCGACAACCTCGTCGACAGCGCCAAAAAGTCCTTCCCCGACGCGGAGGTGCGTCTGGCCTTCACGTCCAACATCATCCGCAGGAAGATCGCCCGCGAGCAGAACATCGAGGTCCCGACGCCGGTCGAGGCTTTGGCGAAAATGAACGACGAGGGCTTCACCCACGTCTACGTCATGCCTACCCACATCATCCCGGGCGAGGAGTACGACGAGATGCGGAACGTTGTCGATGCCTTCGCCTCGCTCAAGGGCAAGTACGGGTTCAAGAAGATCGAGCTGGGGGCCCCCTACCTCCACGGCGTGCCCGACTGCGACCGCATGGCCAGGATCCTCATGGACCGCTTCGCGCCCTACCTGAAGCAGAGGGGAACGGCGATCGTACTGATGGGCCACGGCACGCCGCACCACATCGCCAATGCCATGTACAGCCAGCTCCAGCTCTCCCTGGACCGCGCCGCCCACGGAAAATTCTTCCTGGGGACGGTCGAGGCGGCCCCGACGATCGAGGATGTCATCCGGGAGCTCAAGCGGAACCCCTCGATCAAGAAACTCGTGATCTCCCCGCTCATGATCGTCGCGGGCGACCACGCCAACAACGACCTTGCCGGGGCGGACGACGACGAGTCGTGGCTGAACCTGCTCAAGAAGGCGGGCTACAAGAACATCGAGCCCTACCTGGTAGGGCTGGGCGAGGACCCGCAGATGGCGAAGGTGTTCGTGGACCGCATCCGCGAGATGATGCGGTAGGGCTTTTCCTCGACTTTCCCTACCTCCTTTTCCACCCGACATCGGGCAGGCGATGGATATCTCCGCACACCGGTCGGAACGGGGACGCCGACGATGGGTCCTTGGGGCGGTGCTGCTGGGGCTCTTGGCGTCCACAGCGGTCTGGCGGCTCGCGCTGGGAGAGTGGGACATCCCGCTCTCCCGCGTGGCCGCCCTGCTGCGGCCCGGACTGCCCGAGGCGGAGCGTACCCTGCCCGAGGCGCTGATCGTCCGGACGGTCCGGCTGCCCCGCCTCCTCGCCGCCGTCGGGACGGGCGGCCTGCTTGCGGTCTCCGGAGCGGTGCTCCAGGGGCTTCTCTCAAATCCGCTGGCCGAGCCCTACACCCTGGGCATCGCCGCTGGGGCGGCCTTCGGCGGGGCATGCGGCCTCATCTTCGATTCCGCCCTGGTGACGCCCATGGCCTTTGCGGGCGCCGTCGCCGCGCTCTGGCTCGTCGGGCTCATCGCCTGGCGGAGCGGAGGGGGCGGGGCGCATCTGGTCCTGGCGGGGGTTATCGCC
>CAJPSE010000008.1 GCA_905373185.1 uncultured Fretibacterium sp. | reverse complement strand
CCTCGGAGCGGGGGCGTCCACCGCCTCCGCTCCGAGGAGGCCGTCCCACCACTCCGAGGGAAGCGCCGCGTAGGGGGGAAGGACGATCCCGGCCTTCGGATTCATGTCAGCAAGTGCCTCGAGGACCGCGTCGCGCTCCCCGGGCGGCAGCGCCTCCGACTTCGTCACGACCAGGGTGGACGCACCCACGATCTGGTCCCGGTAGAAGTCCCCGAAGACCTCGATGTAATCCCCGAAGGACTCCGCATCGACGACCGTGACGGGCGGGGCCAGCTCGACGCCCGCCCCCACCCCCTTCGAGAGCGAGGAGAGGATGAGGCTCAAAGACCCTACCCCCGTGGGCTCGATGAGCAGGATGTCGGGATGGTAGCGACGCCCTATCTCGTCGACGGCCCGCAGGAAGTCCGTCCTCATGGTGCAGCAGATGCAGCCCTGGGCCAGCTCGACGACATCGATGGGGACGTCCGCCAGGAGGTCTCCATCGACCCCCACCTCCCCGAACTCGTTTTCCAGGACGACGACGGACCCCTCGATGTGGCGCGCCAGCTCACGGATGAACGTGGTCTTGCCTGCACCCAGAAATCCCGATACGACGAGAACCTTCATTTACGCACCCCACTTTCTTTGACAAAAAAACTCCCGCCTCGGCGGGCCGCATAACCGAGCCCCAACGACGCCAGAATTCCGGCGAGCCGTAAGGAGGTATGCGGAACGAAGCACAAAGCCCCTGCAACGAGGGCCGCAGAGCGCAGGGGAACGCTCAGGCGCACCCCCCACCACCCCTGCAGTGCCGCGGCGAAGGCGACGATGCCGACGGCCGCTCCCGCCGAGACCTCCAGGACGGAGAGCGGAGAGCTCCCCTCCATGAGAATCGCAGGGCTGTAGATGAAGAGGTAGGGGAGCAAGAAGGATGTGAGCGCGAAGAGCAGCGCCCGGGCTCCCGTGCCGGCCGCGTCCGCTCCGGCTATCCCCGCCGCCGTGAAGGAGGCCAGGCAGACCGGAGGGCTGATGTCCGCCATGATTCCGAAATAGAAGACGAACATGTGGGCGGAGAGGGGCGGCACGCCCATCTTGACGAGGGCGGGGACGACCACCGTGCTGGTCACGATGTAGTTGGCCGTCGTGGGAAGTCCCATGCCGAGGAGAAGGCAGGCTCCCATGGCTAGAAACAAGGTGGGCAGCAGGGCTCCGCCGGCAAGGTCCAGGATATTGTCGGAGAGCGTTGGGCCTAGAGCGGTCAAGGAGCTTCCCCCGACGACGAACCCGACGACGGCGCAGGCGATGCCCGTCCCGACCGCGCCCCGCGCCCCGTCCGCAAGGGCCTTGACGACGAGCCGCGGCCCCATGCGGGTGTGACGTCTCAGCCCGGCAACGCCGACCATCACGAGAATGCCCCAGAACGCCGCCTTGAGCGGCGTGTAGGCGCGCATCAGCATAATGACGATCAGGAGGAGCGGCAGCAGGAGGTGCCCGTCGTCCCTCAGGACCTCCCGGACACTTGGGGCATCCTCGCCCAATCCCGCCAGGCCGGCCCTGCGGGCCCTGAGGTGGACGTTCAGGAAGAGGCCCGTATAATAGAGCAGGGCGGGGACGAGTGCGGCGGACAGGATTCGGGCGTAGGGGACGTTCAGGAACTCGCTCATCACGAAGGCGCCGGCCCCCATGATCGGAGGCATGAGCTGCCCCCCCGTGGAGGCGCAGGCCTCGATGGCCCCGGCCTCCTCGGGCGTGTAGCCGGCCCTCTTCATCAACGGAATGGTGAAGGCCCCGGTGGTGGCCACGTTGGCGATGGAGGAACCGTTGATCGTCCCCAGCAGCCCCGAGGCGACGATGGCCACCTTCGCGGGGCCGCCCGGGCTCCTTCCCGTCAAGGAGAGGGCCAGGTTGTTGAAGAACCGGGCCCCTCCGCTGCCGGAGAGGAAGGCGCCGAACAGGATGAACAGGAAGATGAACGTGGAGGAGACCCCGACCGCCACGCCAAAGACGCCCTCCGTCGTCAGGTACATGTGCTGGACGATTCGCTCCAGGGAGTAGCCCCGATGCATGAAGATAGATGGGGCATAGCGCCCGTAGCGGCAGTAGAGCAGGAAGGCCAGGCCCAGCAGGGGCAGCGTCCGACCCAGGACGCGCCGTCCCGCCTCCAGGACGGCTGCCAGGGTGAGGGTTCCCAGGACGAGCTCGTACGGCAGGACCTTGCCGCCTCGCAGGGCGATGGCGTCGGAGAAGAGGGCGATGTACCCCGTCCCGGCGATGGAGCAGAGGACCAGGAGCACATCGGCCCAGCGCCACCCCCTCCTCAGTGGATATAGCAGAAAGACCAGGACCAGGACAAACCCGACGTGGACCGCCCGCTGGACGGGCGTCTGGAGAAGGCCAATCCCCGCGGTGTAGAGGTGGAACAGGGACATGGCGACGCAGAGCGCGAATGCCGTGTTCGTCCTGACGTTATCGAGGAGGGATGCCCTGCAGGACAAAGAGGCGTCCTCCCGTCCCGCAGGGTTGGAGAAAACCATCGCTATTTCAGGGCTCCAATTTCCTTGTAGTAACGCAGAGCGCCCGGATGGACGGGGATACCGACGTGGGCGATGGACTCGGGATTCATGGCCGACATCCGTGCGCTGACGGCGACGAGGTCCTCCTTGTGCTCGAAAAGGGCCTTGGTCATCCGATAGACGAGCTCGTCGTCCAGCTTCTCGTGCACAGCCAGGATGTTGGGGCTGCTGAAGGTCCCGATGGCCTTCGTCTGGTTTTTGTAGGTCCCCTCGGGAATCGTCAGGGGGCTGAAATAGGGCGTCTCCTTGCAGATCTTCTCGACGACGTTCTGCGGGATGGCAATGAGGTAGGCCGTCCCCAGAGTGGTCGTCTCCTTGGCGCTGGCTATCCCGATGGCCCCGATGGTGACGGAGGCGTCGATGCGTTTGTCCGCGAACGCGGCGACCACGTCCGCGTGTCCCAGGTTCTCCGGCACGATGTCCTTCTCGGGATCGAGCCCGGCCAGGCGCAGGAGCTGGAAGGCCGTCAGCATGGTGCTGCCGCCCACGGCCCCCACGGCGACTCGCTTGCCCTTGAGGTCCTGGAGGGTCTCGATACCGCTGTCCCGGGCCGCGAGCAGGTGGATGGCCTCGGGATAGAGGGGCACGGCGGCGCGCAGGAAGGACTGCGGCTTGCCCTCGTAGTTCTTGAGCCCGTTATAGGCGTCGTAGTAGAGGCCGTCGGCGAAGGCGGCCTCGGCCTCTCCATCGGCGAGCAGCTGGATGTTGTTCATAGTCCCCCCGGAGGACTGGGCGCTCGCCTTGAGCCCATCGATGTTGTCCGTCCAGATCTTGGCCATCGCGGAGCCCACGGGATAGTAGGTGCCGCCGGTCGGACCCGTTGTGATGTTGACGAACTGGACGGCCGCGGCGCCTGAGGCGCACAGGAACAGGGTAAGAAGCGTCAGGGAAAGGAACGAGATCACAGATTTTTTCATGGCAATTTTCCTCCTCGGTATTTCAGGTTTGGATGGAGATACAGAAACATGATTGTCCCGTTGTCTCGGGGCAGGGAGAAGCGACCTGAATCCACAGTCGAAACTTTCACAACTGGCGGATGCAGGATGGGAGCTGGCTCAACCTGGTACGACGCACTTGAACTTGGGTAAAGCCGTCGCAGCCTGTTGTCTTGGGTCAATCTTCTCCGCTTGTTTTATGAAAAACGAAGAAAAATATGGGGGGAGCCTGTAACGGAATGGGAAAAAACAGGAGAGGCCGCGCTGGCAGCCTCTCCTCAAAAAGGACGACGACGGCGCACGAGGACGTGCGCGTCACGACTCGATCGACTTGCGATCACATTCTGAAGAGTTCGGCCCGAGCAGACGGCTCCGAAGGAATCCCATCACGGCATGCATCCCGTGCATCCAAACACATTCCTCAGGTGAATCCGCAATGCCGCACTCGAGCCTTCCTCCTCTCCAGACAATATCGGTCGGACCTTCCAGGACAGTTTATACCCTACCCTCGGGATAATGTCAATCACGCTGTGCGGGCCCGCTGTGCCGTGGACAAAAAAACAAATCTTCGAGTGACCGAGAGGCAGAGGGTCGCCTTCCGCAGGGGCAGGCCGCCATAGAGGTTCTCACCCACCCGATCGCCGGTCGCACCAGGCGAGGACGCAGGCGAGGAGCGGGACGGTCTCTTGAACGATCGCCAGAGTGGTGCGGATATCTATCTGCATGGAGTTCGGATCGAGGGAGGAAACGTATCCCCACAGGGCCCACAGCGCGCACGCGGCGCTCGCGGTCAACACGAGGGGCGCCCAGCGTCTTCGATACAGCGCCAGGTATCCGCCCACGATGAGCAAGGCCGGGAATATCCGCATGACCCACCATGATGGAGAGAGCAGCCAGAAACGGAGCTCCACCTCGGGGATCCACAGGAGGATGCCGGTGGCTACGCTGAGCAGAAGGGACGCACCCGCGGCCGCGCTTGCGGCCAGGACCGAGCGGCGATCCCTCCTCGGGAGGAGGAACAGGCAGAGCATGACGAGCAAGGCATCGAGGAACGGCAGGGTCGCCCCCAGGCTCAAGGAACCCGGATTCTGTCGGAAATCGACCCACGTCATCACCCAAGAGATGCAGTCCGCCAACGGATAGAGGAAGGCTACGGCGTAGGCGCTCCACGCAAGGGAGGACTCCTCCGCCCCGGCGGCTCGGGACCTTTCGTCCAGGCGGCAGCCCGTATGAAGGACGGCCAGGAACAGCACCATCAGAAGCACGTTTGCCAGGACGAACAAGATGTATAACGCTCCCAGGCCGATTGCTATCATCATGGATTCGCCCATGGCTGCACGGAGCACTGCCGTGGCCGACCATGCCGCGTGCACGAAGGCCTCATAGTAGGCATAGGCCACGAGGACTCTCGGCGAGGCGAACGGGGCCAGGCTGTAGAGGTATGCGGCGCAGGGCAGAAGACAGGCGAGCAGGTGAGCGCCCGTCCTGCCGATACTGTCGTATGCCGTCACCCTCAGGAGTGCGCCCAGGAGGGTGCCCGTGCCGAAGAACTCGTTGAGGCAGACGAGGATCGTGCTCGCCAGAAGCAGCCGTCGAAGCCTCCTTCGAAGCATCGACGCCCCCGGGAGGCCGCCGCCCGCCTCGGACCCGAGCTAGCCGGATCCAAGCTCATCGAACCGCACTGGCCTCGAAGAACGTGCGTCCAGGTGCGCAAACAGGAACGCGGCGATGGTGGAAGCGTGGCCCATTACCTCAAAAGCCTCAAACACCGTCATAGTTGAGAACCGCAGTTCTCCATACTGCGGGGAATATGTCAGGAAAGGGAGATCGGCAAGCTGGTACAGAGCACCCGCTGCACCGATGCAAAGCAGCGGCCAGGCGCGTCGGTTTCGGCGCAGCGCCAGGTAGCCGCCTGCGAGGAGGGGAAGCCACAGGCACCGATAGACCCACCAATGCCCCGAGGTCAGCAGGCAGAGCATCCTTCGCAGGGACTCCGGGTCCTCGTTGGCGAAGTAGAGCGAGTAGAGGTAGAGCCCTTGGTTCAAAAGCTCATAGACGCCCACTCCGATGCTCAGGGCCAGAGCCGCACGATGGTCTCGCCGGAGGTGCAGGAGAAAGGCGACCGTGGCGGCGGCGGCCAGGGCGGACAGTGTCCAGGCGCCTTGCTCCCCGCCCTGGAACCACAAGGCAATTCTCACAAAGGTGTCCCCCAATGTGTAGCCAAACGAGAGTATCCACGCCCAGAGCGCAAATCGGCTGATGGAATACCCGTTTTCCGGTGCGTTCAACGCTTCGTTCATCGTTGTCACTCCTTCGGTCGCCGATATTCGGGATCGTGCCCCGCGTACCCCACTCCCGGCTCGGGCCCGCCGCCGGCGAGGCCAGGCAGCCGTCCATGCCCGGCAGGTTGCGCCATAATCGAGTTTAGCATGTTCGGGCCATGAAAAGAACCTTCTGCACAGAACGGCGTCTCGGGAACGGGCCTTTTGCAGCTGAATTGCCGCGGCGCTCGGGAAATCGAACCGGTGTTGACTTTCCCGTAAAGAAGTATTAGCCTCATCAATGTTGCATCCATCGAACATGAGGGAGCGAACGTGAGGGGTTTTCCCCTTTGGGCGCCCCAGGGCGAAGGAGGTCGATTCAAATATGGCTGGTGCAAACGCAAATGTGGATGAGGCCAGGAAAGCGCAGGGTGAGCTCGATTTCAAGAGCCCCATCTCGGAGACGTCGCTCCTGACGCTGTACTTCAAGGCGCAGGAGACCCGGCGCCCCGACCGTATCATCGAGGACCCCAAGGCGGTCGAGATCCTGGAGAAGCTCGGCGTGGACATGTCCCGCTTTCGGGACAAGAGGATGTCGCAGGTGGGGACGGTCATCCGTGTGCGCCGCTTCGACCGCCAGACGCGGCGCATCCTCGCGGAATGGGACAGGCCCGTGGTCGTGCATCTGGCCTGCGGGCTGGACGACCGCTTCCTGCGGACGGACTCGGGCAAGGGCGTGCAGGTGGACCTGGACCTGCCGGACGTCATGGCCGTGAGGGAGCGCTTTCTTCCGGGCTCGGAGCGCAACCCGCAGATCGGCGCCTCGATGTTCGAGACGGCCTGGATGGACGAGCTGCTGGAGCGCTATCCGGGACACCGCTTCGCCTTCATCATGGAGGGTGTTCTGATGTACCTGCAGGAGCCGGACATCGAGGGCCTGTTCCGGAACCTGGCCCAACGCTTCCCCGGCGGCGAGCTGCATTTCGACGCGGTCTCGCCCTGGATGGCCCGAAACTCCAAGATGCACGACTCGATTCGGGAGTACGGGGACGACGTGCGGTTCAACTGGGGGCTCGGCGATCTCAGGGACATCGAGAGCTGGGACCCCGCGCTGAAGTTCGTGGAGGCCGAGTATTACGTGAACCAGGAGCTGCGCCGCTGGGGCTGGGCCGTCCTGCTCAACCTCATCCCCCCGCTGGCCAAGGGCGCGAGGATGCTGCTCTATAAAATCCTGCAGGAACAGCCCTCCAAATAGGAACGGCCCTTCGAGCGAAAAAGGAAAGGATGGATCGACGGGCCATCGAGAAGCGCCGGCGGGGATGAAGTTTCCCGCCGGCGCTTTGCCGAATGAGGCCTATTCCGCGTCGCCCGAACCCAGAAGCTCCCCAATGGGGCGGTAGGCCTTTCCCCTTCGCCGCGCGTCGAACTCCTCCCTGGCCCTGCGGACGATGTCGGGGTCGGACACCAGGTCGTAGACCGACCCCGCGAGGGCCTTCGCCGCCAGGACCATGCCCTTGAGCCCCAGGGAGCATCCCGCGCAGGCCACGGCCTGCCAGGAGTGGGGCGGAACGCCCAGTGGCCACGTCGCCGCCCAGATCATGGAGGTCGGCATGATGTTCGCCACGTCGCCGACGTCGGACGAGGCCATCACGAACCGCCCCGCATCGAAGCAGGGCAGGGGGGTCGTGTTCAGGAGCGTCTCGCTTCCCTCGGGCATTCGGCTCAGGGCGGCGTCGCGCTGCCCTTCGGGAAGGGAGTTCTGGATCTCGAGGGCGAATTGCCTCTCCTCCTCGCTGTAGGAGACGGGCCCGGCGAATTCGCACAGGTTCTTCTCCAGAACCCCGTTCAGAACCAGGTTGGGCAAGGTGTTGTAGCAGCCGCCCAGGAGCTCTATCTCCACGTCGGTCTCGGTCATCAGGGCCGCGCCCCTCGCCACCTTCACCAGGCGCCTCCAGAGGGAGGCCAGCTCGCCGTCGTGCGGGGCCCTGGCGAAGTACCAGACCTCCGCCTCGGATGGAACGATGTTGGGGGCGAGTCCTCCGTTCGTGATGACGTAGTGCAGGCGGTCCTGCGCGACCATGTGCTCCCGCAGGTAGTTGGCGCCGACGTTCATCAGCTCCACCGCGTCCAGGGCGCTGCGGCCGGCCTCGGGAGCGCCGCCGGCGTGGGCGGAGATTCCCTTGAAGCGAAACTTCGCCGAGGCCATTGCGGTCAGGGTGGCGGCGGTGACGGAACTGCTGTCGTTCGGGTGCCAGGTCAAGGCCACATCCGTCCCGTCCAGAAAATATCCGGCCTTCGTCATATCGCCCTTTCCGGTCAAGACCTCCTCGGCGGGACAGCCGTAATAGCGCACCGTGCCCTTGACCCCATGAGCGGCAAGGGCCTCCTTCGCCGCGCAGGCGGCGAACAGCCCGCCGACGCCCAGCAGGTTGTGCCCGCAGCCGTGCCCCGGGGCCTTCGGCACCACAGCCTCGATTTCGGCGCTCACGGTCTGGGACATCCCGGCCAGGGCGTCGTACTCGCCCAGAATACCGATGGTCGGCCCGCCGGTTCCCCACTCCGCCATGAAGGCGGTCGGCATGTCCCCCTTTTGGGTGACCTCGAAGCCGCGCTGCCGAAGGAACTCCATCTGGAGCCGGGACGTCTCGTGCTCCTGATACGCGAGCTCGGGAGCTCCCCATATCTTCAGGGCCAGCGCCTCGAAGGGGGTGCGGTTCTCGTCTATCCACGTCAAAATCGCCTTTTTATCCATCTTCGTTTTATCCGTCCTCGTTTTGTCTGTCCTGGCTTTATCCACCTTCGCCGTCCCTCCTCTCCCATGTCCACCGACGTTCGATACCTTCGCGTCGTGTTCGAGCGTTACCCGAGCAGCCCCTTCTTGTGGAGGAGCACGCCCACGGCGATGCTGGCGAAGACGGCCCCCAGGGTGGAGACGAAGGCGGGATACAGCCTGTACTTCGCGCCCAGAACGAGGAGGATGGAGATCAGCAGGACGATGACGGCCAGTTTCAGCTTCTTCAGCGCGAACTGCATGAAGACCGCTCCGAACAGGGCGGGGAGCAGGAGCTGCAGAGCCTTCACGACGGGCTGGGGGAGCTGCTGGAGGATCTGGGCCCCGGCGATCGCTCCCGCGGTGAGGAAGATGGTGTTGATCACGATCGAGACGGCCATCCCCAGGGTCGCCACGATGCTGCCCTCACGACTGCCGGGCTCCACCCCGGCGATCTTCTGGGCCACCATGGCGCAGGGGATGCGTAAATTTCCCACGTTGCCCGAGATGAAGGCCATGTAGGTCCCGCTGACGCCGATGATGGGGAAATAGGAGATGGGCTCGACGAACCAGACCACGCCCACGGCCGAGGCGATGCCGATGAACCCGTTGACGATGGCGGAGAGGGGCGGGATGACACCGAACACGACCAGCAGGACCAGCGCCGGCCCAAAGGCCAGAAGGATGCCGGCGAAGTTGGTGATGCGCCCCCATCGGATGATGCTGGGCAGATAATCGTTGTCGTAGCTTTTCTCGTTCATTTTTTCGACCTCCCGAGATCGGTATCGTCCGGTGTCCTACGGCCAGAGGACTGCGACCAGCATCCCGCCCATCAGGGCGAAGAACAGGGCCCATTCCCTCAGCCATTTGATGTTCTTCCGATCGGCCAGGGGCCCCAGGATCAGCATGATGAGTCCGCCCGCCACGCAGGAGACGGTGTTTTTGTTGAGGGCGACGAGGTGGGTCGCGCTGTTGGCCCCAAATGCGGCGAGCACCGCCGCCGTGGCGATGACGCCCATCAGGGCGGTGTCGTTGCCGGAGAACTTCTGCTGGACCCTGTCCATCTTGTCCGCACTGAAGGTGGCGACGAGGATCCATCCGATGGACCCCAGGGTCATGGTCCAGACGGCACTGGCGAAGGCCATGAGCGTCATGGGATCCTGCCCTACGGTGACGCCGACGGCCTGAGTGCCGAAGTTCATCGCCATCATCTCGAACTGCGCCGAGCCGATGAAGGAGAGCCGCATCCACGCCATGGGACCGCCCACCGAGACCAGCAGAGCGATCATGGAGCTCAACACCACGAAGGAGGGGCCCAGGGCCGTGATGGCGCTGCTCTTGATGGCATCGTTCATCTGCTGCCGGGTCAGCCCCAGCTCCAGGCCTTCGCCGTAGGACTTGCGGGCGAAGAGAAACGCCTGGACGAACACCACGGCGACGGCCGCACCCGTCGCCAGCCAGAGCCAAAAGCTGTTGGCTATTTCCAGATAGTTGACCTGCTCCATTGCCATCCTCATTTCCTCTTTGAATTTTTTGCGGCGCTTCCCCTTCCGCGCCATCTTTCATGCCGCCCTCCGGCCCTGCAAGGGATGCCACAAACAAAAACATTCATTGATTATGGTACAACAAATGCGCTTTTCAGGGGCTGGCCGAGCGCATTCGCTCTGCCCCGCGGGAAGGAAGTTCGGAGCTCATTTTTAGGATTCCCCATCCATTTTGTCCTCGCCCCCAGGAAAAAGGCAGCGTAATATCCGTAATACACGGCATTTGTGATACTCTTTTTAAATCCTATATTTCCTCTTGACATTATGGGGATGACCTGTATAATGTTCGCTGTTACAAACAAACGACGAGTGCCGAAAGCCTCAGGGGTCCTCTCCTGGAAATATCGGCCCCGAAAGGCGAAAGTAGGCATACCCCCTCGTTCTTGTTCGGTCGTTTGGAACCCCCCTCAAAAAGAAGGAGGCTGGCACCATGTTGTGCCAACCTCCTTCTTTTTATTTCTTATTTTTCCACAATCTTTCCTTACGATGCGGCACAACGCGGCCGCCGCCGCAGGGACCGAGGCCCCTGTGGCGGTAAAATGATTTTGAACGGGCCATGCCATTTCCAAATTGTTTACTGGTGGCGATGGTGCGGGGTCAGGCCCCCCGTTCCTTGAAGCGGTCCACCCGGAACCGTTCGACGGAGATGCCCCGAAGGTCGGCGATGCCCGCCTTCCGCGCCGCGATGGCGAGCTGGTCCTCGACCGTGTCCACACCCTCGAGGTCGGGAAGGAGGACTCCGCGCCGTCCGCTCTTCGAGACGATGACGCCCCACTCCCTGGGGTCGAGATCGGCGAGGTCCGTCACCGGCTCGGGGTCGGAGAGCACATCCACCGAGAACAGGACGTCCGGGAGCTCCTCGCGTGTCATGGGCGGAAAACGGGGGTCGCGGGTCGCGGCCGACACGGCATTGGCGATGATCTCACGATCCAGGCTGCGCTGCGAGGGGGCCAGGGTGCCGATGCAGCCCCTCAGGGCCCCGGACCGCGCCTTGATGGAGACGAAGCAGGCGCGGCGCTCCATCAAGAGTCCTGACCAGAGCTCCGAGGGCGCCGCCTCCGTTCCCGAGCCCGGCAGAGGGCGTCCCTCCAGCAGGCGCGTCACCGTCTTGCGCGCCAGACGCACGCAGGGAGGATCCTCCGGCGCCTTTCCGACGGTGGCCTCCCCGTGGGCCGCGCCTTCATGAGACACACCTCCATGAGACGCACCTGTGTCGGACGGTTCCCAGAGGGCGTTGCAGTACCCCACCCCGAACGGGCCCTCGTAGGAGAACACCTGGATCGCCCCGCGGAGTGCACCGGCGAGCCCCAGCATCGTCATGACGGAGCGCAGGCCGCACTCCCCCGCCGCCTTCAGCGTCTCCGGGGACAGCGAGATCAGGGGGCCGGCGTCGGCGGACCTCAGGGCCTCGAGGACCGCGGCGTCGAACACGTGTCCCTCGGGGCTGTAGCCCGCCGGGGCGTCCAGTGTCAGGCGATGCGACAGGTCGCCGCTGGCCAGCAGTCCCCAGCGCAGGCCGTCGTCGAATAGCGCCAGCCTCTCCCCCAGGGAAAAGGCCTCGTCCGGAGTCAGTCCGATGGGCGAGGTCAGGAGGGTCGTCGGCAGGCTCTCCGGCGGATTCTCTCCGTCCCGTCCCCAGGCTCGGCGCAGGAAGTACAGGGGCACGAGGGTCCCCTGATCGCTCGTCAGGTCGGGTCGGCTCCCCTCCCGAATCCGGACCCCCAACGCGGACAGGCGGTCCGCGGCCGCCCGGCGGAGCTCCCGGGAGCAGGCGAGCCCGATCGTCACGGACGGGGCGCCGAAGGGGGCCAGTGTCCCCGTCGCGCGCCCGGCGGAGTTGAGGAAGAGCGCCCCGGGCGCGTAGGGCTGGTGGGGGGACAGGACCAGCAGCGCGTCGGGCCGCCGGTCCCTCAGGGACTCCACCATGAGCTCCAGCCCCTTCAGGGTTTCTCGAGCCTCGTTCTCGCGGCCCCGCCCCACCTCGGGGACGAGGATCGGGGGATGCGGCATCAGGGCCGCCCACACCCAGGGCATGACATCGCCTCCTTCATCGCTTCCTTGTTTCTCCTTCACCGCGCCCTCGCCGCTGCCGCACCCCGTATTCCGAGGGAACGCCGGTTCGCGAGCGCTATTGGTGCTCTCCCTTCAGGTAGCGATAGAACGCCTCGTTGCACCAGCGGGGGCGCGTCTCGATCTTCAGCGAGGGGTCCAGTGCGAGGAACGCGGTGCGGAAGCGCCGTTCCCCGCCCTCGAGGACGAAGGAGTGCATGCGGTATCCGACGCTCGCCTCCGAGCGAACCACGTTCTCCGCCACCTTCTCGTACCCCGGCCCCATGGGCGTCCGGGAGCTGTAGAGCGGCTGCCACCAGGAGCCGTAAAGCAGGCCCCTGCCCTCGGGGTTCGCGTCGTTCTTCTTGGCGTGGGCCTGGACGAGGGAGTCGAAGGCGTCCTTCTCCTTCAGGGTCCGGAACTCCAGCTTCAGGTCGTACTCCAGCGCGCTGGCGAGGTAGAGGTCCTCTCGGACCTTGTCGACCCTGTAGTGGCGCGAGGGCTCCGGGACGGGGCCCCACTCCGGCAGATAGCGGTAGGACGAGGTCTTCGGCTCGAGCGCCACCCTCGCGACGAGCCCCTTCTCGTTCAGAAGGGCTATCAGCTGCTTGGCGTGGCGGATGTCGCTGTGCCCGTACTGCAGGGTGTAGAGGGACGCGAAACGGGTGTCGAAGGTGTCCGACTTGATGTTGTAGCCGGTCGAGGCCCCGTCGGCGATGGCCTTGACCCCGAGGTTGAAGAGCCTGCCCCCGTCGAAGAGACGGAAGGAATCCCAGGCCGACTGGAGCCTGCCGTAGATCTCGGGGTCGTCCGAGCGCCCCAGGGCGCGGTCGCCTCCGTTCGAGATCACGACGACGCGATAGAGCAGCCGGACCGCCTCCCGGACGGGGACGGCCGCCTCGGCGGCCCAGTCCTTCTCGTTCTCGATCAGGCCGATGCTCTTCGCCGCGGCGAGGTTGCGCGCATCCGCCTCGTCCGGACGCTTCCCCAGGCGGGCGGAGAGCCTCTCGAGCTCCTGCGGCGCGATCGGGTAAGCGGTCTCCGCCATGCCGGAGGCCCTCAGGGCGAGGTCCAGCAGGGTCAGGTTCCGCGTGGAACGCTTCTCCCCCTCGGAGCCGAGGTCCCGGGCCATCTGCGCCAGGCGTTCCTCGACCAGCGCAAGGCTCGGGGTCTCGTCCCCGAAGTCGGCGTACTCCGCGAGGAAGGCCCTCTCGTGGAGCCCGTCCCCATCCCTCGTCCCCGCCGCCGCAGGCAGGGCGAAGGCCGCCGCCAGCGCAAGCAAAACCAGCCCCAAGATACCCAGCCGTCTCCTGAAACGATTCTTCATCCCGGAACAACCTCCTGTTTTTCGTTTTTTCCGATTCTCAATCAAAAGAATTGGGGATCGGCATTACATGTTCAAAGTCATTTTAGCACCGCCGGTTGCCCGTCAATTCCCCTCGCAGTGGGCAGCCCCGTAGGGGATCCCGAACTCCCCGCAGATTCCCCTTGCGTACAGGAGGTGGATCACCGGGATGCCCCGGTCCAGGTACTCGAAGATCAAGCCCCGTTCGTCGCCCTGTGGGAGCGATGCGGGCCGTCCCAGCAATCCGAACCCGAGCTCCAGCACCCGTTCGGATGTCCCCAGGCTGGTCCCCGGGCCGCCGCAGCTGACGAAGCAGCGAACGGGCCACGGCGTCTGCCCGAAGACCTCGAGGCGCCTGCGGATGGCCTCGGAACGGTTCTTTGCCTCGATCTTCTCCTCGGTTCGGGAATCCATCAGGGTACGCAGGGTCGGCTGGGGATCGTCCAGCAGGGGCTGCGCCATCCGGTCCTGGGCCCCGCCGGGCGCGACGGCCCGCAGGCGGGCATGCAGCAGCCCCGCCGCGTTCAGCAGATCCAGCATCATGGGAAACGTGAACTCCGGCTGGGTGCCCCCATACATGGAGGACCCGTAGGAGAACACGGCCTGGACATGTACGCCCATCGTCTCGGCGGCGCAGAGCACGGCCAGGAAGAAGCCCGGGAAGGACGCGCTGGCGTTGACGGCCGCCCAGTCCCCCGACGTGACCCCGGCGCGCCGCAGGTACTCCGCCACGGCATCCGCCATCTCGGGTCGTGCCGCGGCCTGCTTGTCGGCCAGCTCCCCCACGCTGGTCGTCAGGGGGGAGAACTCCACGCCGATCAGGCCGCTCCGGCCGGGGTCGAGCACGGGGTCGAAGAGCCCCAGGCGCTCTTTCTCCGCACAAAGCAGCGCCTCGCATCGTCTCATCAGGGCGGAGGCCGGGCCGGGCTCGAGCGGGCAGGCAGGGCTTGCCATCAAAAGAATTTCCAGCAGGCAGACAATCCAAAACCTCTTCACGTCACTCGTCATGTCCCTTATCCTTTATAAACGGGTTGCCAGGGGCTGAGCCCCTGGCCGGGGTACGGGGCGGCGCCCCGGGTATCCGCACTTCCATAAATGACGGAGCAGCCCGAAGGCTGCCCCGTCATTGTCCCCTATCGTCCGTTCCCGTCGATCACTTTTTCTCCTTGGACTCGCGGCGCGGCGTGTCGTACCCGACGGCCTCGTTCCACCACTCGGGGTACGGCGTGACCTTGACGTTGGTGTACCCCAGGGCGTACTTGGAGAACAGCCGGTCGCCCAGGGCGAGCCACCGCTGGTTCCAATCGACGGCATGCGCGTAGGCGAAATCGGTGATCAGGTCGATCGCCTCGTCCTTCTTGCCGTCCTTGAAGAGCTCCGCGGCCCTGTCTTGGACCATGCGCGCCTGCATGTAGAGGGGCATGAGCTTGGCGTCGCGGGCCTTGTGAATCTCCTCGCGGGCGTCCTGGTAGCGCAGCCCGGCGATCTCCTGCACGCGGGTGTTGACCCACCAGCCGGATTTGGGGTCGTAGTCGTGGAACCGGTCGCCGATGGAGTAGAGCGGCGGAAGGTTCCTCATGATCGGCCACAGCGGGGTGATGTAGGTCGTGTCCGCGGCGCCGTAGCCGTACCAGCTGATGCCGCGGACCTCCTCGGGGAGGTCGCCGCGGACCTGCGCGATGTGGACGTAGCAGGTGCGCATCATGTTGATGGAGCGCTCCCAGCTGGCCTCGGGGTTCTTCTCGCTCTTGTTGGCGAAGCGGATGGGGTTCCCCCACGGCCCGGCCTGGATGCCCTTGCTCAGGTCGTAGGGCGTTCCCGCGTACCAGTCGCCCTTGACCTGGAAGAGGTCGTGGACGCTCAGCTTCTTGTCCGGCTTGACGGACATGGGGTAGTCGTACTCGTCCGGCCCGAGTTTGAAGCTCTCGGGGGCGAGCAGGGACAGGACGCGCCACTCGCGCCGCGTCGCGTATAGCTCGGAGTTCGGGGAATAGACGTCCGCCGGGCTGAAGTCCTTCTCGTTCACGTCCTTGGAGTCGATGAAGCCGTTCTTCACGGCGTACTCGACGAGGTCCGGGCAGCACATCACGTTCTCCTTGTCCGTCAGGTCCAGGTGGCGCAGGCGGGCACGGTTGGCGGCCACGAACACGTGGTCGTCCGGCATGCGCCATGCCGCCCAGATCTTGTTGCCGTAGAACTCGATGATCCAGACCTCGTTGCCGTCCGTCAGGGGCATCGTCTCGCCGGAGTCGTACCAGCCGTGCTTCTCGACCAGGTCGCCCATGATCTTCACGGCCTCTCGCGCCGTCTTGGCGCGCTCCAGCATGACGTCCTGGACGACCCAGGCGTCGATGGAGCCCGCCGCGTCCTTCTCCATGATCTGCTGGACCTTCTTGCTGCGGTCGTCGGAGACCTCGACACCGTTGGTGGCCTCACTGATGGCCACGCCCTTCTCGTTCATGAAGGAGTAGCGGGAGAAGAAATAGCGGTAGGTGTGCGGGACCTGGGACGTCTCGTCGATCTTCTGGGCGTCCCCCTCGTAACCGTGGGCATCCTTGATTATAGGCCGCATGGAGCCCTCGGGCCAATCGGCCTCCGGGATGATGAACAGTCGGGAGTTCGCCGTGCGGGAATCGTCGTTGTGCGTGATCATGGCGCTGCCATCCACGGTGGCGTTCTTGCCCACCGCGATGACCGTGCAGGCCAGCGCCGCCGTGGACATCAGGGCAAGGAGCATGGCGACAGAGAAAGAAACCGCAAAAAACCTGGAGTCCTTTCGTAACATACTTTTCCCTCCTCGAATCAGTCGAAAACTCTCTGAACAACCAAACCGACAACCTGGGGCGCGTACTGCGGGGGGACCGGCCCACCGGCCCCCTAAAGCTCGGAAAGCGATTGAATCGGCGTTTCGCTCAGTTCCAGTGGACCCGCGTGGGGTCCGATGCGGCCGGATCGTGATAGAAGGCCCCGAGCCCCTTCTCCTTCAGGTCCGTGTATTTGGGGAAGGAGACGATGAGCTCCTTGGCGGGGTCCGCCATGAAATCGTTCATCTGCCGGATCATGGCCAGGGTCCCCGAGAGGTGCCGTCCGACGCGGTCCCACATGGGACAGCCGACCTTGATGTCGTAAGGGCAGAACAGAAGCTCGTGCTCCGCCGCGGTCTGGAGGAACTCGTCCTTGCCGTCCATCATGAGCGCCTCGGTGATTTTGCCGGCCACGCGGTCGATGAAGGGCTCCGGGGTCTCCATCAGGATGACGAGGGCGTTGCTGAAGTCCCCCACCTCGCGGTGCGTCAGGCCCCGCAGGCTCTTGGGGGACGCCTCGCATTTCATGCGGAACTCCGTCGCATCGAGCTCCATGGCGGCCATCATCGCCATGTCCTGGGAACGGTCGTGCGCCACGTAGGTGGCCACGACAGGGTACATCAGGGACGCCTCGTGGGAGTCCACGAAGAGGGTGATGTCCTCCTTGCGGGTCAGCTCCATGAAGGCGAAGGCGAGCTGCTCCGTGAGGCTGCCGTCGGGCCGCCCGGGGTACGTGCGGTTCAGGTTTCGGGCGTCCGTGTAGTCCAGGTTCTGCCCGGAGGGATAGTGCACGTAGGTGAAGGGGTCCGGCCACTGGTCCAGGGGGGACGAGTTGCGGTCCCCGATCCGGCAGGGCTTGGGGCCGAACGCCGTCTCCACGTGGAGGAACTTGGGGTAGGCGTTGCCCAGCATCCCCACGCTGGAGGCGCTCATGTTGGCGCGGGGGCAGATGAACACGCGCCCCTTCTTCACCTCGATGTTCTCCATCATCAGGTATGCCGAGAGGGTGGTGGCGGGCTCGTAGGGATGGGTGCCCCCAAGGTAGAGCATCGAGCCGCCCGGGACCCCGGAGTCGTAGAGGTAGACGGGCGTATCCATGCCGGTCCCCTTCAGGGGCGGAAAATAATCGCTGAGCATGAACTTGCGGGTGAAGGCGTCGGAGACGACGACCGACTCCCTCATGTTCCTCAGCTCCAGGAACTCCCGTCCGCCGAGCCACGCCAGGAGCAGGGCACAGCAGAGAAGTACCGTCTGGCGCAGTCTTGCGCCGCGTTCGTAGCTGGTCATCGAATGCGCTCCTGTCTTTCTATTTGATGTGCAGGGCCCGGAGCAGGAAGGGGATGATCGTGTAGGCGTAGACGATGTCGTACACGATGCTCCTCCGCGTGGAACGGAAGAACAGGCCGCGGATCAGGACGAGGGCGACGAGTCCCGCCAGGACGAAGTAGAGCTGATGGATCCCCTCGTTGGCAAAGCGCAAAAACTCCTCCATTTCAGTCCTCCTTTAAGTTCCCTTTTCAAGTGAGTTCGGCAGGCGCCGGGTCGCGAGCGTGGAGGTCAGTAGACGATCAGCCAACGGAACTGATTGGCGTAGACCAGCATGCCCAGGGCCACCAGGCCCATGAAGAGGGCCGGGACCAGGATTGCACGCAGAAACGACATGTACGAGCCCTTGTAGCCCGAGACGTCGATGGCGACGCGCCCGGAGATCCGAGACGGCGGAAGGCAGTCGCCCAGGGGGAAGATCAGGCTCAGCGCCGTAGCGACGATCGTCACGTTGACCCCGACGGAGTTGAAGAGGAAGATCAGGGGAGTCCCCAGGATGATGCCGCTGCTGTAGCTGAGGGATCCCTGGGCGAGGGGCAGCACTATAAGGGCAAAGGTGTAGATGAGGTAGACCGGCAGCGTCACGAAGTTGATGGCGATCAGCCCGCGCACGCCCGTGGAGGTCATGATGTTGACGAGCACGCCCACGCTGATGACCGTCGCCAGGAGTGGGAAGACCTGTTCGGACGTATCGGTCAGGACCCTGTACCACCCGGCCGGCCCCAGCCTGCGCGGCGAGAGGATCATCGCGACCAGCGTGCTGATGAGGAAGATCAGGGGAATTCCCAGAATCGGCATGAAGAACGCCGCATACTTCGAGAGGACCAGGAGCACGACGAAGACGACGAGGGGCGTCGCGATGCGGAAGGCGTTCGTCCCCCTCGGCGCCTCCGGCAGCGAGGCCAGGATATCGGCCTTGGGCTGGGGAGACCCCCCTCTCAGAAGGTAGAAGACGGTGAACACAGTGATGAGGACTATCGGGGCCAGAAGCGGCACGTCGAACCCCACGTAGGGCATATTGGCCTGGGCGCACATCAACATGACCCACAGGTTGATGGGAGGAGCCACGGCGGCCAGCATCGAGGTCACGTAGACGAAGGCCACGATGCGCGCGTCGCGTATACCCATGAAGCGCAGGACCGTGGCGACCATGCCGCCCACGACGAACATGGACACGCTGCCCGCCCCCGTGAGGGCACCCGGGATCAGCATGATCACGGCCAGCAGGAAGAAGAGCACCCATTTGCTGTCGTAGAAGCGATCGACCATACCCCGCACCAGCGCGTCCATCGCCCCCGTCGCAGAGTAGAAGTTGATGAAGATGGAGGCGGTCAGGAAGGTGAAGGCCACGTCGAAGTAGGTGAAGGTTCCCTCCACGAGCAGGCGGACGGGGAACCCCAGACCGCCGACCAGGGCCCCCACGACGGCGGTGATCACCATGGAGAGTTCCGGAGACTTCAGCAGCCAGCTCGCCAGCGCGAAGGTCGCGACCATGGCGGCCAAAATCATGGAGGTCTCGGCGTACAAAGAAATTCCTCCGTTCCCTAACGGCCGTACATCGCCTTGGCAAAGGCGTTGAGGTCCATGGCGCTGTCCAGGTAGGTGATGGGGATCTTATGCTCCTCGGCAAACTTGGTGAACTTGCCGTCCTCGTCCCCCTCCTTGTTGACGACGATGTGATCCGCCCCCGGAAGGATCGCATCAATAGAGCGCTCGTCGGCGCTTCCGGGCTTGCCCCGACGCGCCTTGCCCTCGATATGGGCGGCGATTATCTGGATCTTCAGCTCCTTGGCCTTGGCCATCATGGCGTTCAGGCGCTCTATTTCCTGGTCGATGGTGATGCCGGATGCCCCGAGGCCCTTGGCCGACGATCCGATCACCACGAGCATCGTCTTGTACCCGCCCTTCTCCAGATCCTCGGGCTTGGGCTCCGCGTTGTAGGTCATGTCCTTGACCGCCTCGGAGCGGGTCACCAGAAGACGTCCCATCTTGCCTCCGGGGCCCTGCCCCGCGTTGGTGATCAGCAGCGGCTCCTCGCCCTTCGGCGCCTCCGCCCCCGTCACCGCGGCAAAGGCAAAAGACCCCAAGGTCAGAACAAGCAGCACGGACAACGCGGCAATTTTCCTCATAAAAACTCCTCCTGTCGTAAATGAAAATGGTTTGGAGCAAAATGCCGTTCAGAACTAATTTTATCATAATATGATCTCCCTGGACGACGGCGGGTGAAAATATACAATCCGCCCGTGTCATGAGGGTAAACTGGGAATCGATAAATGAAGAAAAAGGCCGGCGCCGTGTCACGCCGACCTCTTTCTTTTGAGGGGGGTTCCAAACGACCGAACAAGAACGAGGGGGTTTGCCTACTTTTGCCCTTTGGGGTCGGTACTTCCAGGAGAGGACCCCTGGGGCTTTCGGCATTCGCTATTTGTTGGTCACAACAAACATTATACAGGTCATCCCCATAATGTCAAGAGGAAAGATAGGATTTAGGGA
>CAJPSE010000007.1 GCA_905373185.1 uncultured Fretibacterium sp. | reverse complement strand
CGTATCGGACTGGGCCAGGAGCAGGTCCGCCAGGGGCCTCAGCCCCTTCTCGGCGGCGATGGAGGCCCGCGTCCTGCGCTTGGGACGCCAGGGCAGGTAGACGTCCTCCAGGGCTGTCATGGTACGGGCCCCCAGGACGGAGTCTCGGAGCTCGTCGGTAAGGAGCTCCCGTTCGGCCAGGGACTCGAGGATGGCGGCCCGGCGCTTTTCCAGTTCGGCCATCCTCTCACTCCGGTCTCGTATCGCGGTGATGACGGTCTCGTCCAGTGAGCCGGTGGCCTCCTTGCGGTAGCGGGCGATGAAGGGAACGGTGCATCCCTCCTCGAAGAGGGCCAGTACGGACCGAACCTGCGAGCCCGTCAGCTTCAGCTCCTTCGAGATCTGTTCCGGGATGTCGATGGAGGGGTTCAATGCCTCCGCTGCCATCCGAATCATCTCCTTCCTCACGGTTCCTTTTATTGTGCGGAGGACGGGGCCGCCGTCCGGTCCGTACCCGGCATTATAATACGTGCTTCCGGGATAGCCAAACGGTTTCCGTCCCGATATTTTCGCTTGACAGACCTGTTCCGTTTGGGATATAAGTGAAGTGTTCGCCAAAAAGTCCTTGTGGAAAGGCCTTCCTGTTAAAGGTCGTTGTCGTTATGGAAATACCTTTTTCTTTATGTTTCTTTATGGAGAAGGGGCTCATTACAGGGATAGTTCGTCCGGCTGGGCGATGTGCCTTGGGAGCGGGTAGGTGAGGGTAACCGATGAGGGGGAGAGAGAACATAAAGGCATTCGGAAAAAATATCGTCGTCGTCGCCCTCTTTGTGGGGCTGACCGTAATGAGCGTTTTTTCGTTTTCCTCCGTTCAGGTCGTACGCGGCAACGCCCGCACCGTCAATCATACGGGGCTCGTCCGGGGCCTGGGACAGAGGCTGGTTAAATGGGAGCTGGCGGGGAGAAGGAACAGTGCTCTGGAGTCCAGGCTCGACAGGGTCATCGAGGACCTGGAGGTGGGGCAGAGCGAGGACGGTCCGCTTGGTTTCGCCGATCCCGCCTATCAAAGGGGCCTAGAGGGCGTTCGGGCTCAATGGAGGGAGCTCGAGGCCGCCATCGGGGAGGCCCGGCGAACTGGGGAGACGGGAGCCCTGTTCGATCTGAGCGAGAGCTTCTTCGAGACCGCCGATACCCTGACCGGCATCGCGGAGCGCCTTTCGGAGCAGAACGCCGATTTGACCCTGTCCCTGAGGACGATCCTGCTCGCCGTAGCGGGGGCGCTGCTCGTCTGTTTTCTGCTGCAGGCGTGCGAGTCGATGCAGCTTTTGTATCAGAACAGATTCCTCAAGGAGAAGGCCACCAGGGATCCGACGACCTCCCTGCCCAACCGCTGGTCCTGTGATCTCCAGATCGAAAAGTACCGCAACATGTCCCCCTTGCCCGACCTGATGTGCTTCATAGCCGACCTGAACAACCTGAAGAAGGTCAACGACACGCTCGGCCATGCGGCAGGGGATCGCCTGATCGTCGCGTTTGCCCGCATCCTGGCGGATGCCGCGGCCCCTTATGGGTTCGTGGGGCGCAACGGAGGCGACGAGTTCCTGGGGTTTTTCGAGAAAAGCGCTCCCGAACAGCTGCGCTGTTTCCATGAAAGGCTCCTCGAGAGCGTGGAACGCTACAACGAGACGAACGACGAGTTCTCTATCCGGTTCGCGTTCGGCGGGGTCCTGTCCTCCGAATTGGAGGACGCCTCGGTCTACACCCTGATCAATATGGCCGAGCAGAGGATGTACAGGGACAAGGCGGCGGCCAAGCGGGCGGAGTCCTTAGATCCCGGAGATCCAAAACAACAGCAGCGACAGGGGGATTAGCACGAGCATACCCAGCCCGAGTGCGTACCGAAGCCGTTTTCGCATCGTGCGCATCTCGTCCCGCAGCGCCTCCAGGCGCCGGCTCCATTGCACGCTGCAGTCGGCCAGCTCTCGTTCCAGTGCCTCGCGGAGCACCCGGGCTATGGCTTCCCGAGTCTCGCTCTGAAGCTCGGCCAGCTCCATCGAGAGCGCGTTCAGCTCCTGGCTCTGCGCCTGGTTGTGGGCCCGCAGCAGCCCCTCCCAGGCCGGGATCCGGTTCTCCATGAGATCCAAAAGGGGGGCCTCCCGGTCCGGAGGAAGCTCATCGCCCTCCTCCTCCTCATCGGAGGGCGATGGGTCAGGGAGGGACGATGCAGGAACCCGCTGGAGCTCCGCGATGTTCTCGACCGCGTCCCCCAGTTTCGACATCGCTTCCTCCAGCGAGGCGATCCTGCGGTTCGTGTCCTCCAGGGAATGGGCAAGCGCCTCCCAGCGCTCGAGGTCCCCCTCCGGCTTGGTATTCGGCCTCGCTGCGAGCTCGGATACCGCCTCCCCTATCCTCCGCCATGCCGCGTCCTTCTCCCTGTCCTCCAGGGTGCGGAGGGCGGACAGCTCCTCCTTGAGCGGCGGCAGCAGCCTGGCGGCGAGCTCCGATACGATGCGGGCGCTGGCGTGATCGAGGGGGGGATTCCTCCCGGTTCCAGTCTCCAACCTCCCGGTCTCCGCGGGTTTTCCCGGCTCCATTTCCATGAATAAAATCCCTCCGTCCTTAACAATTTTACTTCGTCGATTTCCCTTCCTGTTTTCCGCCTTCTCCAGAGGAGGCGCCTTTATCAGACTTTTGAGGTTCCGGTTCGAGGAGGCGCAGGGAATCGGCCCTCATCCTCTCCCGTATCTCCCGGAGCGCCATGCGCAGCCGGTGCTCCGTCAGGGGAGGCGCGAAGTCCAGGCCGCTCTCGCGCCACAGGTCGAGCAGCGTCTCCAGGTCCCCGTCGGAGGAATCCGCGCCGATCTGGCGGCCCAGGGCAATGAAGTCCGTGTAGCGGGGATCGTAGTTCTCGTGGACGAACCAGTCCATTCGGCCGCGGAAGCCGCGCAGCCGGGTGAATGCGGCCATGCGATCGGGGACGTCCAGGACGAGGTCGGGCAGCCGGGTCGCGAAGAGCGCACCGTGGGCCGACGCGGCGATCCAGTCCGGGACGCTCGCGAGGGCCGAAGCGTAGGGGGAGCGGGCGAGGTCCGAGAGTCCGGAGTCCACCCGGGCGATGTCCAGGTGCACGACGGGCAGCCACTCCCCGAAGAGATCGTCCCAGTCCACGTCCAGCATGGCCTCTTCCCTGAAGGCGTCGGAGGGGGCGATGAGCACCTCCATGTCGTCCAACGAGGAGGAGGGCGCCCTCAGGAGCGCGTGGGGCATGGCGGGCGGGAGTCGGCCGCAGAAGATCCATTCACCCTCCCCGATCTCCCGGCCCTCCGGAGTCCTGGGGACATCGGTCAGCGAGGCGTCGTGGGCGAGGCGCGAGAGCAGCCGCAGCGAATCGTGACGCCTGAGCCCCAGGAGGACGATGCGGCGGCGTACGCGCAGCGCGGGGAGGGCCAGGAAACGGGTCTGAATGGCCTGCTCCGCGAAGGTCCGAAGGAAAGGGGAGAAGAAATTTTCTCCGATTTCATCTCCGATTGCGCTCTCTGAGGCCGACGTGGGCTCCGGAGGAAGGACGGGTGGCCCCTCGTCCTCCGCCGGCATCGAGCCCTCCAGCTTCAGCCCGTCGATGAGGCGCAGGAGCCTCCGTTCGACCGCCCGCAGCGATGCCGCCGCCTCCCGAAGCGCGGACCTCGAGAGCTCGCGTTCGGCCTTGGAGCGCTTCGTATCCTCGAGGGCCGTTTCCTCCCGGGCCAGCTCCTCGTAGAGGGGGTCGCAGACGGTCTCCCTCATCCGGTTCTCCCACCAGTTCAGATGGGCGTCCAGGACCTCGAGGCGTTCTGTCAGAAGCTGCTTCCATTCCCGTGTCAGCAGCTCCCGGTCGACGGTCTGGAGGACGACCCTTCTGTTCCCGGGCCAGAAGGAGAGTCCCTGGAACCACCCGCGGGTTCGCACCTCGCTGGCCTGGTGGCGGATGTACCGGTCCAGGTCGGGCAGCTCCGTGCGGAATCCGGGGATGGGGTCCGGCCGGCTGACGGCGGGGGACAGTTCGTGACGGGCAAGCATCTCGCCGCAGAAAGCCCCGGCGCGGTCCATGCGCTCCGTCATCCGCCTCAGGAGCTCCGCCCATTCTCCGTCCCAGCGCAGGCAGCGTTCGCGAAGGGCCTCCGGGGTCCGAATCGTCTCCGCCTCGCGCAGAAAACGGCCGATGATCGGTTCGGGGGCGAGCTCGCGCCTCCACTCGTTGCGGACCGAGGATATCTCGGCACTGATCCAGCGCTGGGCGTCCCGAAGCTCCCGAATTCGCGCGGATTGACGGAGGACCGTCGAGAGGGGCTCACCGCCGTCCGTATCCCTGAGGGCGGAGTCCAGATCCTCGAGGGTGCGCCGCAGGAGGGCTGCGGCCCTTTGCGCCCGAAGCGCGATGCCGTTCTGGAGCAGGCGTTCCCGGAAGGACGCCATCTGGCGGAGCAGCGGTTCGAGGTTCGAGGCCCGCCATTCGGTGGAATCGCGGTCGTAAAAGTACCGCAGGGCCAGTTTGGCGGAGATGGGGATGACGGGGCACTCCGGCCGGTCGGAACGGGCGGCGTCCCCGCGCAGCTCCTGCAGGTAGGCGGCCAGCTTCTGAGCGCGCGAGAGGACGACCCGGCCTCCCTCGAGGTCGTCGCGTTCGAGGTCTATCTGGGTGAGCAGGAGGATCATCCTCTGGCGCGCCTCCAAGACGGTCCTCACCAGCTCGATGTCCGCGGCCTTGAAGGGGCTGCGTATGGAGGAGACGTACAAGACGATGTCCAGGGTCGGGAGGATACGGCGCAGCACGAGTTCGGAGTGCCGGGGCAGCTCGCAGGCGTCGAGGCCGGGCGTATCGACGAGGACCAGCCCCTGGGGGAGGGCGGCGCCCGGGCTGGTCCATTCGATGCGGGCGACCCCGCGCTCGTTGCCGGGGTTCATCCGCTCCGTCGTGAGCTCCTCGAGCTGACGGGAGGTCAGGGCGTCCCCGGAGAGACGTTCGTTCCTGCCGTCCTCGTAGCGGACGTCGACGGCCCTGAGGCCGCCCTTGCGGCAGAGGACCGTTACGTTGGTCGTGGCCCGGGTCTCCTCGGGGAGCAGGCGTTCGCCCATCATCGCGTTGATCAGGGTGGACTTGCCGCTGCTCGTGATCCCGACGACGCCGACGGTCAGCTCGGTGCGGCCGGCCGCCCCCAACAGGGTCTCGAACTGCGCCGTGCGGGACGAGAGCCCGGGGGAGACAGAGCGCAGGGTCAGGGCGGCGAGGGCCGACTGCAGAAGCGCCGTCAGCTCCGCCTGTACGGACTCCGCCGCCGGCATGTCCTCTGCGGGCGGTTCCGCGGTCCCGAGGAGCGGATCGGATACCGGGAGCTCTTCCTCGAAGGAGGGACGGAAGGCGCCGCGCTGGAGGCGACGGCGCAGCCTCAGGTTTTCCTGCTCCGCCTCGGCCTGGTCCGAGATGTCGACCAGGACGGCCAGTTCTCCCTCCAAGTCGGGCAGGGGGGACAGGGAGGCCCGAAACGTCCTTGTGCGGCCCCAGGCGTCCTCGATGTGGAGCAGATCTCCCTCCCTCGCCGACCCGACCCGATCGGCAAAGGAGGGATCTCGGGAGCAGAGGGCCTCCATGGCGTTGCCGAGCGGGGCGACGGTCCCCTGGGTGCGCGCGCAGAGGGGAAGCGGAAGCGCACCGAGCAGGGAGCGGAAGGACGCGAGGCGGGAGCGGGCGTTCGCCAGTTCGGACTCCGCCGCCGCGAGAAGGCCGGCCGTTCGCGCGTTCTCGGCCCTCCGCTCCTCGAGCTGCCGCTGCAGTTCCTGGCTGAGGGACCGCCATGCCGCGGCCCGGCGGTCCGAGACCCTTTGGGGGGTCAGGTCCGTCTCGGTCCCCAGCAGCTGGAGCGGGGCCCCATCGTCCGTGCGAAGGATGCAGGCGTCGAGCCTGAGGGAACGGTAGATCCCGTCGCCGCAGTAAAAGCGCCTCGTAAAGGACAGCGCCGTCCGGTCCGACTCGTAGAGCGTCCGCAGCATGCGTTGTGTCTCCGCGTGGTCCTCGGGGTGTCCCAGCTCGTGCCACTGGTCGAAGTTCTCCGGCCGGGGGCTGGAAGAGAGACGCAGGAGCGACAGGAGGCGATCCGAGAAGGCAATCTTCCCGGAAGGGAAGCGGACCTCGAGGGCCGCCTGGTCCGAGAGACGCATGAAGTCGTCCCAGAGGGGGGGCGTGTGTGCGGTCATCGTGGAGGGCGACGCTCCGAAATGGATAAAGGCAGAACCGGATGCTCCCGCCCTCCAGGTGTCTGGAAAAGGGGAGTTGAGATGTTTGTGCTGCGGGCCGCAGTTTTTCGATCGGACATGGAGCCTTCCTCTTTCTGAAATCAAAACGCCTTTCTGAAATCAAAACGCCCGAATAAAACGCTTGAAAGACGCATAACGCATGCCTGCCGAATTTTTCAGCTGCCGGAATATGCTATCATTGGCGTTATGAGTATAGCATTTGTCCTTCATGGCGTTGAGCCTCTTTCTTAGGAGGTAGGATATAATAAGCTCCGGTGTGCTTACTTCATCCCTCACGGCCGGATGGCGGCGTGGCGGCGTTGTCTTTGAGGAGGTCTTATCGTGTCTGCGGTGACGCTTCATTTCGAGAACATCCAGGGACGCATTGCACGGGCCAGGGAGCTGTCCGAGACCCGGGATCTCCTGGCGGAGCTCCTCGCCATGTCCGATTTTCGGCTTTTCTCCTTGTTCGGCGTCACCCGGTACTCCCCTCAGGACGTCCATAACCTGAGGGATCGGATTTTTTCCCGGCTCGTCCTGGAGCTGACGCGGAACGGCTGGAACTGCGACTCCGCGTCGTTCGGAATAGGACGGCGGGATACCCTTTTGATGGAGGTTGCGCGCCGCGGCCTGCCGCTGACGGTGACCCGTCTTCTGGAGATGGGGGCGAACGCGGACTACAACACCCAGGGCTATGGGGATTCCACCGCGCTCATGGCCGCGCGGGACCCCGAGATCATGAAGAAACTCATCCGGTACGGTGCCAACCCCATGGGGCTGAACGCCTACGGGCAGATGGATTTCACCTACAAACTGCTCAGGGGGTTCGTCCCGGGAGCTCGCTTCTACTTTTACAACACGGGAAAGATCCCGTTTCAGCCCTTGCTGAACAACCTGAGGGAATGTTTGTTGAGCCGCGAGAGCGTGCCGTACGATTCGATGTATCCCCTGTGCCTTCTTCCCGTGGTGCCCTCCGGGGTACCCTATCGCAACATCATCGACAAGAGGCTCATCGATGCCATGTTCGACAAGCAGTTTTTCCCGAGCTCGTCCGAGGCTCTCTCGTTTCATCTGAAGGAGGGGTTGTCGGTCTGGAACTATCTGCGTTTTCGCATGGGGGATGCCATCAGTGTCTCGCCGGCCCACTTCGTGGCCTTTCTGTCCTGCATGGCCAGAGGAGAGGCGTTTTCCACCCCGGCGGACTTCTCCTGCATCGAATCGTATCTCGAAAAGCCGCTGCCCCGTGAGGTTTTGCCCCGCGGGGGCATCTCGAAGTCCCTGTTCATCCACATGCTCTTTTCGCTGGCGAACCTTCCGCCGCCCCGGCTGCTCCGGTGGCTCCTGTTGCTGGGCAGGGCCGTCCGCCGCGTCGCGCTGTGGATGGATATCCTGGGGGAGGAGGCCTTTCAGGTCGTCAACGCCGTGTTCCCCACGGCCCGGAAGAGCAGCCATGTCCTGCAGGAGCTGAGCTTGATGCAGTCGCTCCTCTCCATGCGCGTCAACGTTACGGACAGCTTCGGCGAGTTCCGGATCCCGGAGGAGCTTCGGGCTCCGGTCCTCACCGAGATGCCTCTGGAGGGCATGGAGATCTGAGGAGCGAGACCGGGTACTCGGTCTCCCGAAGGAGGAAGGGCTGTCGTGCCGCATCTTTTCTGGGGGGGAGCGGACTGCGTGGAGCTGGCCGCGCGGTTTGGGACGCCTCTTTATGTCCTGGACGAGTCCGTTATTCGTGCCCGTTGCGCGGAGGTGAGGAGGGATTTTCTGGACCGCTGGCCAAACGCCTCGGCCAGCTACGCCAGCAAGGCGTTTTTGACCCGGACGATGGCCCGCATCGTGGAGGAGGAGGGGCTGGGACTGGATGTCGTCTCCCTGGGGGAACTCCATACGGCGCTCTCGGCGGGTTTTCCGGCCTCCCGCATCGAGATGCACGGCAGCGCGAAGAGCGAGGCCGAGCTGAACGCCGCCCTGGACGCGGGAGTTGGGTGCATTGTCGTCGACGGCCTCATGGAGCTCGAGGTGCTTGCGGACCTCGCGGCCCGCAGGGAACGGAGGGCGGAGATCCTGCTTCGCGTCACCCCGGGGGTCGCCCCTCATACGCACGCCTACATCGCGACGGGGCACGAGGGTAGCAAGTTCGGCCTGCCCCTGGATGGAGACCTCCTGCCGCGGGCCGTGCGTCTTGCGTTGGAGCGTGATTCTATCTCGCTGCGCGGCCTGCACTTCCACGTCGGGTCCCAGATCTTCGACCCGACGGCGCACGTCCGGTCCGTCACGCGGGTTGTCGAGGCCATGAAGCGCCTGCGCGAGGAACTGGGCTTCAGGGTTTGGGAGCTGAACATGGGCGGCGGGTTCGGGGCCCGTTCCCATCCCTCCGAGCCTCATGTGCCCCTGAGTCTGTTTGCCGATGCCATGATGGAGGCGCTGGAGCGTGCGTGCAGGGTGGAAGGGCTGGAGGTTCCGGCCGTCTCCATGGAGCCGGGACGCTGGATCGTCTCGGAGGCGGGGATCACCCTCTATCGGGTCGAGACGGTCAAGGAATTGCCGGGCGTAACCTATGTGGGGGTGGACGGGGGAATGGCGGACAACCCGCGTCCCGCCCTCTACCAGGCGGTCTATCGGGCGGTAGTGGCCAATCGACCCGAGGAGCTTCCCGATTCAGAGGGCACGAAGGTCTCCATGGTCGGAAAGTGCTGCGAGACGGGGGATATCCTGATCGAAGAGGCAGCGCTTCCACCCGTGAGACGGGGGGAGGTGCTGGCGCTGTTCAACACGGGGGCGTATACTTTTTCGATGGCGGGGAACTACAACCGGCTTTGCCGTCCCGCCGTCGTGCTGGTGAAGGGAGGGCAGGCGGAGGTCATTGCGGAGCGTCAGACGCTCGACGACCTGCTTCGGGGCGATCGTATTCCCCAGCGGCTGGCCCGCAGGGGAGACTGATTCCAAAGGGTTCGTTTTGCAGTATATCAAGGAGGTAGAAGAAGTGAGAAGAACTGACAAGGTAAGGCTGGGTATGGTATTTGTGCTGCTGGTGCTTCTGATGGCGCCGGTCGCGGGGTGGGCGAGAGTTTTTAATTATACGCGGCCATATTATCATTTTTTGCCCATAGAGATGCAGTTTGCCAACGAGGCGGGGAACCCTATCGGTAGGTCGTCCAACGTGGTCATGTACGGAGGGCAGACCAAAAATTTCTTCGTCGATGTCGTGGATGTCAGTGGGAACGGCAAGATCGACATACGCGATTTTAAGGTGTACGAGAAAAGATATACGGTTTCTTTGGATATCAATATATCGGGGGACACCATTGCTTCGGATTCATCACAGGTTGTCTCCCTGGACGTTCCCATTCCTCCCGATCTTGGTAGCGACGCTGATAAACTAATAGGGTTAGTCGACGATGCGTTGAAGTCATACCTCAGTGGTCTTTTTGAGACAGCCCTTCAGAATAGCTTTAGTGGGGTAGGTTTTTTCCTTGTGACAGCCTCTACAGAGAATCTTTTGGATGTCACTTTTGATGTATCTAATTTGGCGTTTTTTGGATCCCCTAGAGACCCCAGAATCACTCCCCCCGATCCTCTGCCCAGTCGAGTGCTCCGGTCCCGTGTGACGGCCCGACAGCAGCTGGGGGATAGAGGATCGAGCTATAACGAACAGAGTGCACTGCTCAAATACACCATTTACTGGGGGCAAAGAGCTGCACTTGATGAGGACGAGAAAAGGAAGAAGCTGCTAACCCGAGCGGAAACCTCCCAGATGAATATTTTGATACGTCCTACCGATCAGGGCGGTGGAAACGGGGACAACGGCGGCGGAAGCTGCAATGCGCTGGCCCTGGGAGCCGTTGTGCTTCTGGCGCCGGGGCTGTTCCTCCTCCGCAGGGGAAAGACGCAGGCCGAGGGGTAGAACGCAATACGGTATGATGTGCAAAAAGGCCCGGATGAGGACTCCCCCCTCGTCCGGGCCTTCGTTTATAAGAATGCAAATGTACGGGACGTAAACAGAAGCGGAAACGCGTTAAAACAGGTATCGGATCGCCCAGAAAAAGCCCAGCAGGGCCAACCCCACGAACAGAAAGAAGATCATGTTATCGAAAAAGCCGATCCGTCTCCGTCTGGCGGTCGTTGTAAGCAGTGTCCGCAGGCGCAGGTCCTTGTTCAGGGTCAGCAGGCCGCGCATCTCCTCGTTAATCGTGAGGTAGACGTAGGTCTTCTCCCCCTGCCGATCGATGGATTCGATGGGAAACGCCGGGGACTGTTTTGTGGCCTGTAAAAACTGCTGAACCAGCCCCCCAGCTCCTACGTTACTCTGAATCTGCACCTCCAGGATGTCCCCTGGAACGAGGTCCGCAAGGACCTTGCCGTGTATGGGGTCGATGAGGGGCAGACACTGGACGAGGATCCCGGAGAACGACCTCGGCCCTTCCTCAGCGGCTATTTCCCCGGAGGACTCTCCCTTTTCCTCGGGGGCCTCCAGGAGCCCGGCCTCGATGAGTTCGTCCCTGCTTGGACGCTCGATGTCGCAGGATACGTCCAGAAGACAATGACTCACGCGTTCGTAGCCCTTGCGGATCGCCTCCGAAATTCGGGACAGGATCTGCGCGGCCTCCTGAGGATCCGCCTCATAGAGCTCCCTCCGATCTGCAGTGGGCAGAAGTTCCGGAATAAGAGGGGCCAGTTTGTCCCCCCAGGTCTTGTCGTAGGGCCCCATACGGGAGGTGAGCCTGTTGAAGGTCCTCCAGTCCTGCGAGGCACTGAGGTCGGCGAGGGAGTCCGCGTGGGTCACCCAGAAGGCCTGAAAGAGAGTCTTGCCCGTCGTTCCCTCGAAGATCAGACAAAACGCTCCGCACAGGTCCCCCACATGTTTTGACGTGATGAAGGTGTATTTCAGGATAACATAATCCTGGGGTGCCTCCTCTGCTGAGGATGCCGCGTCCGTCTCGACGGCGGTCACCTCATCGGTCTCGGGGGAAGCGGTGTTCGGGCTGACTTCGTTCGGCGGCAAAACTGAGGACATGGGATCGGCTCCTTTTCATCGTTGCCCCTGTCTGCGGCACTCCCGCGCAGGAGGGGTATTACGGCTCCCTTACTTAACGGAGAAGCTTTTTGCACTCCAGGACTTTCCGCGCTTCATCTCCCCGGACACCAGCTCGAGGTAGCGGCCGAAACAGGAGGGGCATCGCTTTGTCGCGGCGTTTGCGTCCTCCTCGAATTCCTTCTTGCACTGGATGCATCGAAACTTTGCCATAAGAGATCTCCTCCCCAATAGTGATGATTGTAAGACTGCGACGGAGTACCCCCGCTGGGATGTCTGTCGTAATGCCCCCGCCGAGGGCGACATCCATTCCCCCCTATATCATACCATCTTCCATATCATACCATAGAGAAAAAGGAGAAAATGCTATTTCGGTACAACGGCCCCCCGATCGTTATTGGCACGGATGCCCGGAACTCCAGCCGGGAAAAGGAAAGACGCCGCTGGTTGGGGACGCTCAAAGCGGACCGATACGAAGGGGGGAAGGTTCGCCTTTCAGGGCCTTGGACATCTCCTCGAGGGACTTCCCTGTCAGCGGATGGGTCCAGCCGGGCAGGATTTGGACGAGCGGCGTCAGCACGAAGGTCCTCTCGGGCAGGTGAAGGTGGGGGATCTTCAGGATGGGGCTCTCGTAAACGCGGTCCCCGATCAGCAGGATGTCGATGTCGATCAGGCGCGCGCCCCAGCGGATCGTCTCCTTTCGTCCCATCCGCCGCTCGATGGCCTTCAGGGAGGCCAGAAGCTCCTCAGGGTCCACTCCCTCGTCGATGTCCAGGCACAGGCAGGCATTCAGGAAATGCGGCTGGTCGGTCACACCCCAGGGCTCCGTCTCGAAGGCGTCGCTGGCACGAAGGATGGGGCCGATATCCTCCCCGATGGCCCGTGCCGCCTGGCGAAGGTTCCCGAGACGGTTCCCGAGGTTCGTGCCGAGCCCGAGGGCTAGGACCGCCATGGGGCGACTTCGCGTATTGCCCGGGCCATGAGCATCGCCTGGTGGTTCCGCTCGACGTCGTGGACGCGCAGGATCTGGGCCCGTCCCTCCAGCAGGGCCGATATGGCCGTGGTCCCCTGGAGGCGGCCGGCCGCGTCCGCGGCGCGGGTCACGGTGCCCGTGAAGCCCTTGCGGGAGTGCCCGATCAGGAGGGGACGGCCGAGAGAACGGAAGCTCTCCAACTCCTTCAGGATCAGCAGGTTGTCCTCGCCGCGCTTGCCGAAGCCCAGCCCCGGATCCAGGATGATGCGGTCCCGGCTCATGCCCGCAAGCTCCGCCTCGTGCATTTTCTTCTGGAAATAAAGCTGGAGCTCGGTCAGCAGATCGTCGTAGGGCGGGGAGTTCTGCATGGTCGCCGGGGTCCCCTGGATGTGGGAGAGCACGTAGGGCAGTCCCGTCCGGGCGGCGCAGGACAGCATGGCCCCGTCCAGGTCGAATCCCCCGACGTCGTTGATGATGTCCGCCCCGGCGTCGGCCGCGGCCAAGGCCACGTTGCCCTTGTAGGTGTCCACGGAGAGGACGGCCTCGGGAAAGGCCCGGCGGACCGCCGAGAGGCGGGGCAGCAGGCGCTCCAGCTCCTCGGACTCGGGGGTGGGAGCGGAGCCGGGACGGGTCGACTCCGCTCCGAGGTCCAGGATGTCGGCGCCGGCGCTCAGCATGGCCTCCGCGCGGCGCAGCAGTTCCGTCTCGTCCGCGACGCGGCTGGGCGCATGGAAGGAGTCCGGGGTGAGGTTCAGGATGCCCATGATCCTCGTTGTCCGGTTCAGGGTCAGCGTGCGGCCTCCGGGCAGCGGGAGCGTCCATTCGGCGACGGCGTCGTTTTCCAACGTCTCGGCAAGCGCCGTTCTCAGCGACTTCAGACCCCAGCAGTCCATGGATCGGAGTTTCTGCAGGAGGGCTGCGAGCTGCCCGTCCGTCCCCATCATGAGGAGATCGCTGAGCTCCGTCCTGCCGTCGATGACGTGGCGCGCGACGACCGCATCCCCCCCTCGCGCCAGGAGCTCCTGCTTGACGAACGCCGCCGCACGGTAGTCCACCCGAGGGGCATAGAGATGGCGGACCCTCCGCTTGGGCTGAAAGTAACGCAGCGAACGCGGATCGGCGCCGATATGCCGGGCTATCGCCTCCAGGTCCCGAGACCTGGCAGCCGAGAGCGGATAGACGGCCTGAACGGGCGCTGCAAGATTATCCATAACGGTCCTCCCCGATGAGCGAATGATTGGTTGAAGAATTGGTTGAATAGTTGATTGAAAACGGCTTCCATACCCCTTTCGCGCTCCGCGTCGAGCGGACGAAGGGGGCATGGAAGCCCCTGCCTCGGAATGGCCTACTTCGACTTGAGCTGGTCGTAGACCTCCAAAACGATCCCGCCGTAGGCCGAGGCGGGCCCGCCGCCCATGAGGATGGCCACCTCTATGGCCTCCGCCACCTCCTCGCGGGTGACGCCCGCGTCGATGGCCTTCTGAGCGTGCGTCATGATGCAGGGCATGCAGCGGGCGGCCAGCCCGAGCATCAGGGCGATCAGTTCCTTGGTCTTCAGTGGCAGCTTCCCCTCTTTGAGTACGGAATCCCTGAGGGCCCCGAAGGCCTTCATCGTCTCGGGGGCCGCCTCGGCCAGCTTACCGCTGCGGCCCTTTACCTCTCGAAAATCGGTCTTGACGTCCATCGTATCGACAGCCTCCAAAATATAAGATATGAGTGAAGCGTCTCAGAAGATAGCCTGACCGCGGTCCTTTGTCAACGAGAATTTCGCGGAGGCGGCAAAAGCAAAAGGACGGCCCTCACGGGGGCCGTCCTCCATATCGGAGCCGGTATGAGCGCGGCCAACGAACGTCAGTTGGCCTGGATCCAGACGGCCGCGGCCTCGTTGAGCGGCAGGTCCACGGTGTGTCTCTTCACTTGCAGGGTGTAATCGCCATCCTTGACCTGGAGCAGGGTGATATTGGTCCCGGACGTCAGCCCGGAGTCCAAGAGCTTCTTACGCAGCGGCTCGTCGGCCGTGATACGGATGATCTGGCCCTTGGCCCCCTCCGGCGAAAGGGTTAGGGGGAGCGGCAGAAGAATCGGCTTTTCGAGTGCGGCGAAGGCCTCGTCCACCCAGGGGTCCCGCTCCGCGCGGGCGCGCCGGAAATATTCGAGCAGGGCGTAGAGCCGCTCCTCGGTCACGGCATCGACGTAGTGCTCCATGCAGCAGGCCATCTCGGAGGACTTCTCCCGGTCCAGACCCAGGAGCTCGTGGAAGAAGGCCCTCAGACCCTCGTGCCGGCGGAACACGACCAGCCCTTTGCGCCGCCCGCTGTCCGTCAGGTGCAGCGCTCCGTACCGTTCGTGATTCAGAAAACCCTGGTCGACGAGCTTCTGGACCGTGGCCGTGACTGTCCCCTTCGTGATCTTCAGGCGCTCCGCCAGGTCCGTCACGGTCACGGTGCGTCCGGTACTCTCCAGAAGAAACAGTTCCTCCAGGTAATCCTCTATGCGGGCCGTAATCATGGCGTCCTCCTCGGCAGTCTGAATGTTTGATGCGGAAGTCTTCGCGGCATCGTGGACCCTTGTTTACAGACAATACCATGTTATCCTAGGGCCGGTTGCGGTGTTTGTCAAGCAAGAAATGGGAGATAAAACATGCAATTCCCGGCAGTTTTTATGTCTTCCCACGGTATCCGGCATGAGGGCCGCCGACGGGAGGAATGAAGATGGGAGGAATGAAGATGAGCGGGAGAGAGGACGGGAAGGGTAATAGGGGGTGGAATGGAGGGCGGCTTTTTCCCATGGGGTCGCTGCTGGCGGCCCTGTTGTGTCTGGCCGTGTCCTGCGGTGCGGGCGCGGCGGCGCCGGTTCGGGACGTCGCTACACGCTTCGCGAAGGAGCGCCCCTCGGCGTGGGGGATGGACCTTCCCGGGGTCCTGCATCGGGCTTCCGTGGAGGACCGGGTCGTGGCCCTGACGTTCGACGCCTGTGGCGGGGCGAGGCGGGGCCATGACGATTACGACCGGAGGCTGATCGCCTTTCTGGAGTCGGAGAGGATCCCCGCGACGCTCTTCCTCAACCTGCGGTGGATTCGCGCTCATCCGGAAACGGCCAGGGCCCTCGCGGGTAACCCGCTCTTCGAGATCGGCAGTCACGGAGCGAAGCACCGTCCCCTGTCGGTCTCGAGCCGCCGGGCCTATGGAATCCGGGGGACGGCGAGCGCCGCGGAGGCCGTGGAGGAGGTGGAGGCCGGCATCGGGCCCATCATGGCCATGACGGGCCGTCGGCCGCTTTTCTTTCGATCGGGAACCGCGCACTACGACGACGTGGCCCTGCGCATCCTGGATGCGCTGGGCTGTCGGGCTGCGGGGTTTAGCGTGAATGGGGACGAGGGCGGGACGCTCCCCGCGGGGGTGGTGAGGCGCAGGCTGCTCTCCGTCCGGCCGGGGGACATCGTCCTGTGCCACATGAACCGTCCTGCATCCGGGACGGCCGAGGGCGTGCGGCAGGCCGTCCCGGAATTGCTGCGCCGCGGCTTCCGGTTCGTCACCCTGGAGGAGCTGCTGTCGCTGGAGCGCGGTCGATCGCCCTGATTGTCGAACCGTTAAAATTTCAGCAAGCCGTTCTCGTCGAATTGAAAATTCGGCCCCCATGCCACTTCCCAACAATAGCCGTCGGGGTCGGAAAAATATGCGTGATAGCCGCCCCAGAAGACATCCTGCGGTTCCTTCACGACGGTCCCCCCCGCATTCCTGACCAACTCGATGGTTTTATCGACTTCCTTCTTCTCGGCTACGTTGTATGCCAAGGTAATGCCGCAAAATTCGTTCCCTGTTTGGAGTGGACCATCCTTGCCGATGTCCTTTGCCAAGAGGTCCAGGGGATACAATTCAAATTTCGTCCCCGGCGTATCGAAAAAGCATACGGGCGGATTGTCCTCCTTGCAGTCCGTTTTGAATCCCAGACCGTCCCGGTAAAATTTCATCGATTTCTCCATGTTCCTGACGCCCAGGCAGATGCAGGTGATCTTGTTCATCTTGTTTCAGCCTCCGGTATCCTTCCCTAAAGGTGCGAGTCGAACCAGGCGCAGATCTCCTGCAGACGCGCCAGGCGGTTTTTGGGCTTTCCCGATCGGCTGAGCTCGTGGTTCTCGCCCTTGAACACGCACATTCTGGCCTCCACGCCCAGGACCTTCAGGGCGGTGAACATCTGGAAGCCCTGATTCAGCTCGCAGCGGAAATCCTCGGTCGAATGGATGAAGAGGGTGGGGGTCCGGGCCCGATCGGCGTATCGCACGGGCGACTCCGCCCACGCGGCCTCAGCATTCTTCCAGGGCGTTCCCAGGTGCTGGTCCTCGACGTAGTAGTAGCCGATGTCGCAGCCCCCGAACTTGGAGACCCAGTTCGCGATGCCCCGCTGGGAGACGGCCGCCTTGAAGCGGTCCGTATGGGTGACGATCCAGTTCGTCATGTAGCCGCCGTAGGAGCCGCCGGTCACCCCCAGCCGCTCGGGATCGACGAACTTCAGGTTCTTGACGCACCAGTCCGTGAAGGCCATCAGGTCCCGGTAGTCGGCGTCCCCGTAGCGTCCGCGGATGTCCTCGAACGCGCTGCCCCGTCCGTCGCCGCCCCGGGGGTTGCAGTAGATGACGGCGTAGCCCCGTGCGGCCCAGCACTGCATCTCGTGATGGTACACGTCCCCGAAGGCGGCCTTGGGTCCGCCGTGGATGTGCAGGATCGTGGGGTACCTCTCCCCCTCGCGGAAGTTGACGGGGCGCATGTACCATCCGTCCAGGACCCATCCGTCTCCATTATCCACCGAGACGTGGATGGGCTGCGACAGGCTCAGTTTCTCGAAGAGCGGCCGGTTGAAGGCGGTGACGCGCCTCTCGGCGCCCCCCTCCAGAATGTGGAGCTCCGGGAGGTTCAGCCCCTCGTAGGCGACGTAGGCGATGCGGCGGTCCGATACCGCGTAGTCGATGACGGCGGAGACGGACGAGGTCAGGGTCTTCAGACGTCCGTCCGGCGTCACGGAGCAGATGCGGCTCTTCATGACGTCGGTGGTGCAGCAGATCAGCCCCATGCCGCTGGGGAAGATGGCCCCGCTCAGGTCCGAGCAGCCGTAGCCGGAGTCCGCCACGATGGCGTGTCCCAGGCTGGAGTCGAGCTCCGGGGTCAGGCAGCCGAGCCTGCCGTCCCTCAGGTGGTAGACCCGCGCGTTTTGATTGACGCCCGTGCTCCTGCGGTCCGTGGCGGTGACGACGACCTCGCCGTCGCTCCAGGCGGCGTGCTTGAAGGTGTAGGCCAGGCCCGGCGTAAGGCACCGGCAGTCCCCCGAGGCGAGGTCCAGCTCGTAGACGGCGTTGTCGGGGAGCTTGACGTCCCTGTAGTCCGAGGCCACGAGCAGCGCGGCGGTGCGCTTCTCGTTCAGAACCGTCCGTGCGACGTCCATCAGGGGCGGGGTCAGGCGCGTGAATTCGCCCTTCGCCCGGTCGTAGACGCCCAGTCCGGTGCGCCGCTGCCCGATGTAGCCCTTGCCGTTGGCCATGAAGGGAAGCTGCTCGAAGACCATCATGTCCGCACTCTCGGCATTTTGGCTGTCGCACTCGCGCTCGAAGATCGCCGTGATCAGGTAGCGCTCCCCGGGGAGCGCCTGGATGGCGTTTGCGGCGTGTGGGATCTCGAAGAGGGGCTTCGCCTCGCCGCCGTCGACGTCGATGGAGTAGAAACGGGTCGCGGCGTTTGCCTTTACATGGGAGCACTTGGGGTCGCCACGCTTCGAGGCGAAGACGATCTGCGCCCCGTCGAGGCTCCAACAGAAGAATTGCTCCGAGCCGGAGGCGGTCAGCCGCCTGTTCGTCCCCGTGGTGAGGTCGGCTATCCAGATGTCCGACGCATAGCCGTTCTTCTCCAGGTCGGGGCGGCTGACGCGGTAGGCGACCCTCTCCCCGTCGGGGGAGAATGCGGGGGTCGAGAGGAAGTGAAAGCCGAGAAGATCCTTGTGTTCGACAGGGCGTTTCATGAACGTGAGTACCTCCTGAAAGGGGTTCGAAAAAAGGTATCCCGCCGCTTCGGGCGGGGGGACGGAGCCGTTCTCATCGGGCTTCGTCGGCTGGGACCACATCGATGCGAAAGACGTTGATCACGTCCGGGTCGGGGCAGCAGAACGCCACGGAGCCCGTGCTCCTGCACGGAGGGATGGAGCCCCCATAGCGCAGGATGTCGATGTAGGGAAAGCCCGAGTGCAGGGCCATGGGACAGAGCTTGCCGCGTTCGGTGTCGTAGTCGAAGGTGTCCCCGACCCTGTGCCCTCTGTGGCAGCCGTGGGGCCCCCTGCGTTCGATCAGGGTGAGGACGATTCCGGGCCGCCTCCGCGGAGCGGTGCCGGTGGTCTTTTCCATGTCATTCCTCCTCCTCCTTGCCCATATAGTTTTGCAGCTCCCGGGATGTCTTCTCCAGGTGCCGGGACAAAGCCTCGAGCGCGGCGCTGCGGTCCCTGGCCTTGACGGCCTCGAGGATGGCCCTGTGTTGGGCCTCGGACTCCTCCCTCATGGAGGCGAGATGCAGACGGATATACCGGTCCACCTGCTGCCGAAGCCGGGCGATGTGGTCGAGCGTCATGGGACGGTCGGCGGACTCGTAGAGCAGGGTGTGAAACAGGATGTTCTGCTCTCTCCAGACGATGCAGTCCGGCTCCGCCTCCATCTTGTCGAGGAGCTTCTCCGCCGCGGCCATCGTCCTCTCCGTTATGGAGGGGAAGGCGATGCGCAGGACGTTCGTCTCCAGGGCCGCGAGCATCTCGTATATTTCGCGCGTCTCCCCGGCGCTCAGGCCCGTGACCACGGCCCCGCGCCGGCCGCGGAAATCGACCAGCCCCTCCGTCTCCAGCAGGCGGAGCGCCTCGCGCAGGGGGATGGGGCTGACCTTGAGGCGTTCCGCGAGCAGGCTCTGATGCAGGGGCTCCCCGTCCGCCAGCAGGCCGCGATAGATGGCCTCCCGAAGGATGTTGGCGATGTAGTAGGGGGCCGGGTTGTCCTTGAGATGGATAGGAATGAGCCGTTCCAGGGAGCGATAGGGGGCCTCCGTTTCCATGGCTTCCGCTTTCATGGCTTCCATTTTCATGGCTTCCACGTCCTTTCACGAGGGGACCGAGCCGTTCGAGGATAAGCTGCACGTTCGTTTCATTATAGTGCATGTCGCCGGGCTCCGGGCCCCGCACCGCCGAAGATCTCAAGATAATAAATTTATTTTTCTTATTGCTTTTATCTATAAACAAAAGTATAATACACGTGCCCGATGTTCGGCTTTCGCCTTTGGCGTTTCCAGCGGGCCGACAGGGACTTGAAGCGTAGGGGAGGAGAGCGGGATGAAACGTGTGGGGCAATTTGCAGCGGTGCTGGCGGCTGTCGCGTCGTTCTTCGCGTGGGTGTCGGAGGGACTTGCCGCGGAGCCCATCAGGATTGGCTATATGGCGACCCTGACGGGCGAGGGGGCGACATGGGGACAGCACGAGCGCGAAGGGGCGCTCCTGGCCGTCAAGGACATCAACGCCAAGGGGGGCGTGCTGGGGCGGCCGCTCGAGCTGGTCTGCTACGACGTCAAGGGGAAGCCCGAGGAGGGGGTCAGCGCCATCCGCAGGCTGATCTACGACGATAAGGTCGTTGCTATTGGGGGAAGCAACTACAGCGGCATTCAGATTGCCGTCGCACCCATTGCCGACAGGGGACAGGTCCCTGTCGTCTCGAGCACGGCGACGAACCCGGCGGTGACGGTGGACCCGGACACGGGAAAGGTGCGGCCCTACATGTTCCGCATCGTCTACACGGACCCTTATCAGGGAAAGGTGATAGCGGACTACCTCATCAAGAAGTGCGGGGCCAAAAAGCTGGCGATCATCGGCGATGTAGGAGACGCATACTCCGAGGGGCTGGCGGAGTTTGTCAAGAGGACGGCGGATGCCTTTGGGGTCGAGAGTCAATTCTGGGGTTTCCGTGGTGGGGACGTCGATTTTCGCGCGCAACTGACGGCGGCCCGTGAGTGGGGGGCCGACGCGGTGGCGCTGACGATGTACTATAAGGAAATGGGGCTCGTGATCAAGCAGGCCGCTGAGATGGACTGGAAGCCCCTCTTCATGGGCGGGGACGGGTACAGCCCCAACATGTTCGAGATCGCGGGCAAGGCCATGGAGGGAACCTATTGGGTGTATCCCATGAACGCGGATGACCCGGTTCTCGACCCCCTCAAGGCAGCCTTCAGAAAGGAGTACGATCGGGACGCTACGGAGGTGTTGAACGTCGTCCTTGCCTACGATGTCGTTTTGATGATCGCCCATGCGATCGAGACGGCGGGCGTCGCCGAGGGGCCGGCCATTCGGGATGCCCTCGAGAATACTCGGGATTTCAAGGTCACGCATTTCGTCTGGACGGTGAACAAGGAGACCCATGACCCTCTGAACAAGCCGGCGTCCGTCCTGGGGGCGAAGGATGGCAAGCTGGTCTTTCTGGAGCAGTGGAAGCCCGAGGGGGCCCAATGAGGCGGCGCTGAGGATTGTGGCTCGGAATGAATCCTCGCATGGAATGAATGGGATGATTCGATAGACCGATTGACCGGGTATGGGGACGGGCCGGAGCGTGGGCGCTCCGGCCCGTTTTTCGTCCGTCGCCGCGGCGGCTTCGTCTTACCGTTTGCCTCCTCTCTGTTAAAATACTCTGGAATCCGCTGTTACGGATATTTTAGGGAAGCGCTGATTAAAACAAAATCGCATATTTTCTAAGGTGTAAATATGCGAAATATCTATAGGCAAAAGTCTACAGCGCTTCCCTAAAAATTAACATGGGGGCGAAGCCCCCATACCCCCACGCCGCTATCAGGATAGCGGCGGCCCC